>CAXRFJ010000301.1:0-16944 GCA_964229475.1 Rubrivirga sp. | reverse complement strand
GCCTTCGTGAGGTGGGCCCGGAGCGTGGCCCGGTCGGCCACGGCGACGGCGTCGAGGAGCGAGAGCGACGGGCTCGGCGTGGCGAGGCTGAGCGCGGCCTGCCCGGCCCGGTTCGTCCACAGGCCCGACCCGTCGGGGTCGTGGACGAGGACGACGTCGGGCGCGCCCTCCACGAACCGGCGGTGGCGGGCCTCCGACGCGGCGACCGACGCGTGCTCGTGGCGGAGCCGCCGGCGGACGACGGCGGCCGCGGCCGCGGCGCCGACGGCGAGCCCGAGGACGAGCCCGAGCGCCGCCGCGAGGGGCGCCGGCAGGGCGAGGGCGACAGGGAGTCCGACGGTGACGGTCATGGCTTACGCGGGGACGCCGAAGGCGGTGGTGGTCGCGGCGTGGGGCGAGGGCCCGCTCGGGGCGGCCTCGCGCGTCGCGCCGAGCTCCTCGGGCGACGGGATGTGGGGGATCTCGGACGGCGCCTCGGGCGCGTCGGCGTTGGGGGCGTGGAGCGGGAGGGCCACCTCGAACAGCGTGCCCTCGCCCTTCTGGCTCCACACGCGGATCTCGCCGCCCATCAGGTCCACGAGCCGCTTCGTGATGGCCAGCCCGAGGCCGGTCCCCTCGAAGTCGCGGCCGTGGCCGTCGGACTCCTGCTTGAACGCCTCGTAGAGCTCGGGCAGGAACGCCTCCGAGATCCCGACGCCCGTGTCCTGGACGCGGACGGCGAAAAAGTCGGGCGCGGCGTGGAGCGACACGCGGACCTCGCCGCGCTCGGTGAACTTGATCGCGTTCCCGACGAGGTTCGTCACGACGCGGCCCAGCGCGGGCTCCGAGTGGGTGGCCGGCACCGTCGAGGCCGTCGACTGGAGGTGGAGCCCGAGCCCCTTCTGCTTGGCCAGCGGCGCCAGCAGCGCGACCGACTCGCGCACGACGACGGCCGCGTCGATCGGCTCCGGCAGGACGCCCGCGCGCTCCGAGTCGAGCCGGGCGTAGTCGAGGATGTCGTTGAGCGTGTCGAGCAGGCGCTGGCCGCCCGTCCGGATCGTGTCGGCGTAGTCGTAGAGGTCGTCGGCGACCTCCTCGCGCAGGATGTCGGCGAAGCCGAGGATGGCCGTGAGCGGCGTCCGGATCTCGTGGCTCATGTTGGCCAGGATGGCGCTCTTGAGGCGGGCGGCCTCCTCGGCCTGCTCGCGGGCCTCCTCGGCGGCCGAGATGGCCGAGAGGAGCCCGTGCTCGTAGGCCCGGCGCTCGGTCACGTTCCGGGCGATGGCCACGAACGTCCGGCCCTCGCGGAGCCGGCGCGTCACGATCTCGTAGGGGACGTGCGAGTGGTCGGCCCAGGTCAGCTCGAGGACGCCGGTCGCGGCCCCCTTCTGGTCGGCCTCGGCGAGGTGGAGCGTGGCCTCCTCCTCGTCGGCGGCGAGCTGGCCGAGGCGGACGGACCGGCCGTCGGGCCGGTCGCCGTTGATGTCGATCCCGAAGGCCCGCTGGGCGGCCCGGTTGGCCTCGATGACCTCGCCGCCGCGGCTCGCGTCGAGGAGCAGGACGGGGTCGGCCGCGGCGTTGAACAGGTGGCCGTAGCGGACCTCCGAGGCGCGGAGGGCCTCCGACCGCTTCCGCACCTGGCGCCGGAGGAGGACGGCCCACAGGACGGCGATCAGGAGGAGCCCGCCGATGCCGAGCGCCCCGTTGCGGTACTCCGTCGGCGAGAGGCCCGCCTTCTTCACGTCGCCGTCGACGAGGGGGTAGACGAGGTACGACCCGTCGTAGGGCGGCTCGCGGTCGTACTGGGCCGCGATCCCGCGGACGCGGGCGTAGTCCCCGATCCGGACGGCGTCGAACGAGACGGGCGCCGGCCGGAGCGTGTAGGCGAAGACCTGGACGAGGTCGGTCCCGCTCAGGAGCACCATCACCCGGCCGCCGGGGATCTCCTCGAGCTCGAGGACCCGGCCCTCGACGCTGACCAGCTCGCCCTCGTGGCCCTCGATGTCCGGGCCGGAGCTGCCGTCGGGCCGCTTGGTGGGGTGGAGCCGGGCCGGCGCGACCTCGCGGGCGGGGCCGGGGAGCGCCCGGACCTCCGGGTCCTGGAGCTCGAGCATCCCGTCGCGGAACGCCAGCGTGCCGGCGAGGCGGAGGCTGTCGCCCGTGAGGACGGCGTCGGCGTCGGGGGGGAAGACGAGGCGGAGCCCGCCGGTCCCGTCCTGGACGTAGGCCTCGCCGAGGCCGGCCCGGATGAGCCCCGTCCCGGCCGTGACCCGGCCCGTCACCACGACCCGCTCGCCGACGCGGTCGGGCACGCCGTCGCCGTCGCCGTCGCCACGGAGGGCGCGGAGCGTGGTCAGGTCGCCGACGGCCGTCTGGGCCTGGGGCGCCGTGGGCTGCGCGTGCGGGGCCCCGGCCGCGCACAGACAGGCGAGCGCGGCGAGCCAGAAGACGCGGGGAGAAGGGCGGGGCACGGTGGCTGGGGGTCCGCGTCCGGTATCGTCCGGGCCCGCGCGGGGGATAAGCGCCGGCCGGCGGGGCGCCGCCGCTCCCCCGCCCGGCCCGGCCCGTAGCTTGGCCCGACGACGACGCCGTAAGAGCGCGCCCGGACGCCCCGTCTGAGCCCTCGACAGACCGCGGGACCGAACCCGGCGCCGCCCGGGCCGTATCCCGACCCCGACCCCACCCCCCAATTTTCCGCTGTCCGCCTACGTCACCGGCACCGACGCCAACTTCGAAGCCGAGGTCCTCAACAGCGACCAGCCCGTCCTCGTCGACTTCTGGGCCACCTGGTGCGGCCCCTGCCGCACGATCGCCCCCGCCATCGAGGAGATCGCCTCCGAGTACGACGGGAAGGCGAAGGTGGTCAAGCTCGACGTCGACAACAACCCGCAGTCGGCCATGAAGTACGTGATCCGCTCGATCCCGTCGCTCCTGTTCTTCAAGGACGGGAAGCCCGTCGACCAGATGGTCGGCGTCGTGCCGAAGCGGATCCTCGCCGAGAAGCTCGACACGCTCGCCGCGCAGGCCGCGTAGCGCCCCGCCGGCCCGAGCCCCCCGGGGGCGCCGCCCCCCGGTGGCGCCCCCGCGTTTTTCTACCCTCCGTCCATGACCGATCAGCCCACCCCCCTCCCCGACGGCCTCGACTGGGACGGCGCCGAGCGCCGCGCCGTCGTGATCATCGGGACCGGCCCGGCCGGGTTCACGGCCGCCCTCTACGCCGCCCGCGCCGGCCTCGACCCGCTCGTGGTCCAGGGCTCCGCCCCCGGCGGCCAGCTCACGACCACGACCGACGTCGAGAACTTCCCCGGCTACCCCGACGGCGTCATGGGGCCGGACCTCATGCAGGACCTCGAGAAGCAGGCCGTCCGGTTCGGCGCCGAGCTCCGCTGGGGGACCGTCACCCACGTCGACCTCTCGGAGAGCCCGCACAGGCTGGTCGTCGACGAGGCGACGCCCCTCCTGGCCGACGCCGTGATCGGGGCGACGGGCGCGAGCGCGAAGTACCTCGGGCTGGACAACGAGAAGCGCCTGCTCGGCCGTGGGGTCTCGGCGTGCGCGACGTGCGACGGCGCGTTCTTCCGCGACGAGGAGATCGCCATCGTCGGCGGCGGCGACACGGCCATGGAGGAGGCCCTCTTCCTGACCCGGTTCGCCAAGACGGTCCACGTGATCCACCGGCGCGACGCGTTCCGGGCCAGCCAGATCATGCAGGACCGCGTGCTCCAGAACGGGAAGGTCCAGGTCCACTGGAACACCGTCGTGACCGACGTGCTCGGCGACGACGCCGTGACGGGCCTCCGGCTGGAGGACACCGAGACGGGCGAGGCGCGCGAGCTGCCCGTGACCGGGTTCTTCGTCGCCATCGGCCACCAGCCGAACACGGACATCTTCCGGGGCTGGCTGGACATGGACGACGCCGGCTACGTCCTCACGCACCCGGACTCGACGCACACCAACGTCGAGGGCGTGTTCGTGTGCGGCGACGCGCAGGACCACGTCTACCGCCAGGCCGTGACGGCGGCGGGCACGGGCTGCATGGCGGCCATCGACGCCGAGCGCTGGCTGGCCGAGCGCGACGTGATCGACGAGCCGCGGACCGAGACGGAGTACCACGCGGCCCCGGCCGAGGACTCGGAGACCCACCGGCCCATCGCCGAGTCCGAAGCGTAGCCGGGCCGGCCCTAGCTTGCGGGCGCGTCCTCCCCGACCGCCATGCGCGCTCTCGCCCTCGCCGTCCTCCTCCTAGCCCCCGCCGCCTCGGCGCAGGTGGCGGCCCGGCTGGCCGACCTCCGCCTCGAGACGGCCGTCCGCCTCGCGCTCGTCGAGGACGCGCGGACGCGGGCGCTCGACGTGGCGGTCGCGGCGCGCGACGGCGGCGTCGAGGTCCGCGGCGACGTGCCGTCGGCGCTCGCGCCACTCGTGGCCGAGGTCGCGCGCGGCGTCCGGGGCGTCCGCGTCGTGGGCGGGAGCGCTGTCCCCGACCGGCCCGCGCCCTCGACCGACCGCGCGGCGCCGCCGCTCCGGGTCCAGCCCGCGGCCGAGCGGCCCGCGGCGCCCGTCCGCCCGGCGTCGACCGGCGACGGCCCGGTCTACCACACCGTCGAGCGCGGCGACACGCTCTTCTCGCTCGCCCGCCGCTACGACACGACGGTTCAGTCGATTCTCGAGCTCAACGACCAGCGCTCGACGGACATCCGGATCGGCCAGCGGCTCCGCGTCCGCTAGTCCTCCTCCAGCTCCAGGGTGAGGGCGCCGCCGTCGACGCCGAGGCGGAACGTGTAGCGGCCCGGCGCCAGCGGTTCCTCGCCCACGTAGTCGATGGGCTGGAGCACGAGCGCGCCCGCCGCGGTCTCGGCGCGGACGTACCCGTAGCGGTACGCCGTCTCGAACGGTTCGTAGTCGCTGGCGGCCCCGGCCGGGACCGGCCCGAGCGCGCGCGGCGACGCGAGAAACGCGACCTCGACCGCGTCGAAGTCGACCGCGCTGGCGTTCACGACGCGGATCCGGGCGGGGCCGTCGCCGGCCGAGTCGCAGCCGGCGACGAGGAGGGCGACGAGCGAGAGGGTGCGCATGGGCGGGGCGGCGGGGAGCCCGAACGTCGGTCGTCGCCGACGCGGGCGGGAGGGCACATCGAGCGCCCGTCAGCCCCGCGCTCCGCGCTCGACCGCGCGCTCGTAGAGGTCGCTCTGCTGGAACAGCCGGTACGGGTTGACCGGCGTGCCGCGCCCGCGGCCGCTCTGGCGGAGCACCTGGAAGTGGAGGTGCGGCGGCGTGCTCCGCGCGTTGCCCGTGTTGCCGACGAACCCGAGCACGTCGCCCTGGCGGACCGTCTGGCCCTCCTCGAGCCCGGGCGCGTAGGCGTCGAGGTGGGCGTAGTAGAAGTCGTACTCGCCGCCGTGGGAGCGGAGGTAGAGGACCTTCCCGCCGAGCCGGTTCGTGTGGACGCGGGTGATCTCGCCGTCGGAGATCGCGAGGACCGGCGTGCCGCGCGGGGCCATGATGTCGATGGCGCGGTGGGTCCGGCCGCCCGAGCGGCGGGCCGCGAACGTGTCGTCGAGGTCGTCCGGCGCGATGCCCTCGACGGGCACGAGGAGGCGCTCGGCCGAGAACGAGAGGGCGCGCTCCGAGACGGCGCGGACGGGGACCGCCGACGTCGTGTCGGCCCGGGCGCGGACGGGCGCCTGGGCGAGCGACGGGGCGGCGAGGACGGCCGTCAGGGCCGCGGCGGCGAAGAGGCGGGGCATGGGCTCCGTGGTGGGGAGCGAAAAAACTAGCGGCGGCGTGAGGGGCCGGCTCCGCTTTTTAGGGCCCGGCCGCATTTCCCCATCGACACGCCGTTAGCCGGCTCCGCCTGACTGCGTCGACCTGGCGGTTCGGCACCGAGGCGGGCGGCCTCAGCCGCGGACGAGCGCCTTCAGCACGAAGAACGCGTTCTCCTTCCGCTCGCGGAGCCGGCGCGAGAAGTACGGGAACCACTCGGTCCCGTACGGCACGTAGACCCGCATCCGGTAGCCGTCCTCGACGAGCTGGCGCTGCGTGTCGGGGCGGAGGCCGTAGAGCATCTGGAACTCGAACGCGTCGCGCGAGACGCCGCGCTCGGCCACGAGCTGCTTGACCGCCCCGATGAGCTCGTCGTCGTGCGTCGCGATGCCGGGGTAGCGGGCGTCGGTGAGGAGCCGGTCCGCGTAGCGGCGGTAGTGCCAGCGGATCGTCGGCATGTCCGGGTAGGCCAGCGACGCGGGCTCCTTGTAGGCCCCCTTGCAGAGGCGGACGCGCGCGTTCAGCTCGCACATCCGGGCCACGTCGGCGTCGGTCCGGTGGAGGTACGCCTGGAGGACGGGCCCGACGTGGTCGGGGAACTCGGGGTAGACGGCCTCGAACACGTCGAGCGTCGACTGCGTGAGGCCCGAGCCCTCCATGTCGAGGCGGACGAACACGTCGGCCTCGCGGGCGCGCTCCAGCAGCGCGTGGAGGCTGGCCTCGCAGAGGCCCCGGTCGACGACCTGCCCGATCATCGAGAGCTTGATCGAGATCCCGACGGTCTCGGGCGCCGCGCCGCGGGCGTCGCGGTAGTCCGCCAGCCGGCCGACGAGGTCGGTGTAGACGCCGGCGAAGGCCGCCGCGCGGCCCCGGTCGGTGACGTCCTCGCCGAGCAGGTCGAGCGTCACGAACCGGCCGTCGTCGAGGAGCGGGTCGAGCGCGGGAAGCGCTTCCGAGAGGGTCTGGCCCGCGACGAACCGGCGGGCGAGGGCGAAGGGGAGCGTCATGGGCGGCGGCGCGGGGCGAGACCAACCCGCGGGCCGGGAAGCTAGTGCCCCCCGCCGGGGCGCCTCCTCCCTCGAATCCCCACACGGACCGGCCCGGACGGGGCCGGGAGGCGAAGATTTGGCATTTCGGTACAGAGTATGCGAGAGGCGCCGATACCCGCCACGTCCCCCCGCCGCGCGCCCTCGGCGCCCGGCGCGTTCCGAATCCTCCCCGCATGACGCCGATCTCCCCCCGTCCGTCGTCCCGCCGCGTGGCCGGATGGATCGACCGATGGATCGACCCGAACCGGATGCCGGAGGGGCCGCGTGGCATCCGCCAGGCGCGGATCGTCGTGGTCGAGGGGTGGCTCGGGCTGCTGGCCCACGCCATCCTGGGCGTGACCCTGATCCTGGGCGAGGTCCCGATGCTGCCCCTCGTCGAGGTGGTGCTGGCCGTGGTCGTGACCGTGGCCGCGCTGGCCGTGGTCCGGTGGGGCGGGCAGGTCGAGGCCGCCGCGTGGGCGCTGGCGCTCCAGCTCGCGCTGACGCCGGTGTTCCAGGCCTCGGTGGACCTCGGCATCCGCGACCCCGCGCTCGCGCTCGTGATGCTGGCCCCGTTCGCGGGCGCGCTCACGTCGGGCGCCCGGCTGGCGACCGTCGCCGCGGCCGTCGGGGCGACGGGCGCGCTCGTCCTGTTCGGGCTCGACGTGATGGGCCTCGCGCCCGAGCCGTTCTCGACGCCCGACGAGGCCGCGGGCTACGCCATCGTGATGGTCACGGTCGGGTCGGCGCTGTCGGCCACGGCCGGCGTCCTCTACGCCAAGCACACGCGCCACGAGCTCGTCGAGGCCGAGGGCCAGAGCACGCGGCTCGACGCCGCGCTCCGGGCCTCCGAGGAGCGGTACCGCTCGCTCTTCGACCACATCCCGGTCGGGATGTACCGGTCGGCCCCGGACGGGCGCGTCCTGCTCGCCAACGCCACCCTCGCCCGGCTCATCGGCGCGCCCTCGCCCGAGGCGGCCCGGGCCTACAACGCCATCGACTTCTACGTCGACCGGGTCGACCGCGACCGCTTCCGCGAGACGATCCACCGCGACGGGTTCATCCGCGGCTTCGAGACGCGGTGGCGGCGGCCGGGCGGCGACGTCCGCCACGTCCGGATCGACGCGCGCGTGGCGCTCGACCCCGAGGGCCGGCCGATGTTCTACGAGGGCGCCGTCGAGGACGTGACGGCCGAGCGGGAGGCGCGGATCGCGCTCCACCGCAGCGAGGCCCGCTTCAAGGCGCTCGTCCAGCGCTCGTCCGACGTCGTCGTCGTGGCCGACCGGGCCGACCGGTTCACCTACGTCAGCCCGGCCGTGGGGCCGCTCCTGGGCCACCTCCCGGAGGGCCTCCTGAACACGGCGCTCGTCGACCTCGTCCATCCCGAGGACCGGGGCACGGCCGAGGCGTTCCTGGCCGAGGCGCGCGGCGGGGCGCCGTCGGCGAGCGTCGAGCTCCGGCTCCGCCACACCGACGGCCACGACGTGTTCGTGGAGGGCGCCGCGACGGCGCTCTACGACGACCCGGCCGTGGGCGGGCTCGTGCTCAACCTCCGCGACGTGACCGAGCGGAAGCGGGCCCAGGCCGTCCTCGTCCAGGCCAAGCGCCAGGCCGAGGAGGTCGCCGCGCTCAAGAGCACGTTCCTGGCCAACATGAGCCACGAGATCCGGACGCCGCTCACGGCCATCCTCGGCTTCGCCGACGTGCTGGCGGACGAGATCACCGACGAGACGCAGGGCGAGTTCCTCGAGCTCATCGCGCGGAGCGGGCGCCGGCTCATGGACACGCTCAACTCGGTCCTCGACCTGGCCCGCCTCGAGGCCGGCCGCGGCGGGCTCGTCGAGGAGCGCGTCGACCTCGGCGACCTCGCGCGCGAGGCGGCCGAGATGGTCGGCCCGGCCGCCGGCGAGCGCGGGCGCGAGGTCCGGGCCGAGGTCGAGCCCGGCGAGCACGCCGTGACGGCCGACGAGGCCGCCGTCGTCCGCGTCCTCCACAACCTCGTGGGCAACGCCATCAAGTTCACCGACGAGGGCGGCGTCACGGTCGTCGTGCGGACGGACCGGAGTGGGAGCCCGCGCGCCCAGCTCATCGTGCGCGACACCGGCATCGGGGTCGACGAGGCGTTCCTCCCCCGCATCTTCGGCGAGTTCGAGCAGGAGTCGACCGGGGCCGAGCGGAAGTACGAGGGGGCCGGCCTCGGCCTCGCCCTCTCGCGCCAGCTCGTCGACCGGATGGGCGGCGTGATCACGGTCGACAGCGAGAAGGGCGTCGGGACCGTGTTCACGGTCTCGTTCCCGGCCCTCGTCGCGGGCGAGGAGGCGGCCGACGACCGCCCCGGCATCCTCATCGTCGACGACAACGAGCAGTCCCGCGAGATCGCCGTCCACGCCCTCGCCGACGCGTTCCGCGTGGCGACGGCGGGCGACGGCGAGGGCGCCTTCGCGGCCCTCGAGGCCGAGCGGCCCGACGCGCTCCTCCTCGACATCCACCTCGGCCTCTCGATCTCGGGCGAGGAGGTGATGCGCCAGCTCCGCGCCACCCCGGCGTTCGCCGAGCTGCCCATCGTGGCCGTCACGGCGTACGGCCTGCCCGGGGACCGCGAGCGGTTCCTCGCGGCCGGCTTCGACGCCTACCTCACCAAGCCCTACGCCCGCGCCGACCTCCGCGAGGCCGTCGCGCAGGCCATCCAGGCGCGGACCCACGGCGTCGCGCCGCCTCCGCCGACGCCCGTCGAGGGCGCGTGGGACGAGGACCCGCCCGGCGGCGGCGTCTACATCTCGCGCGCGCCGGCGACGTTCCGGACGCCTCCGGCCGTCCCCGACCCCACCGTCTAGCGGAACCGCGGCGGCGGGCTCCGGTGGACCGCCGGCCCCGCCCCCGCACGCATGCGCCTCGCCGTCATCGGCGCCGGCCCCGCCGGTCTCGCCGCCGCCCACGCCCTGCCGCCCGACGTCCGCGTCACGGTCTTCGAGAAGAGCCGCGGCGTCTCCGGCCGCGCCGCCACGCGCTGGCGCGACGCGCCCGGCCGGCCCGCGCTCGCCGAGGACCACACGCCGGTCCGCTGGCGCTACGACCACGGCGCCCAGTACCTCGGCCCGGACCCCGACAGCGACGTCGGCCGCTTCCTGCGCGGCGTCCTCGGCGACGACCTCGTCGAGATCGACGGGGCCGTGTGGCCGTTCGACGCGGCCGGCACGCTCCACCCGGACGAGGCCCGGCAGGGCGGCGCGCGGTGGACGCTGCCCGACGGGATCGCCGGCCTCGGGCGCCGCCTCGCGGACGCCACCCCCGGCCTCGACCTCCGCCTCGAGACGCGCGTCGCCCGGCTCGTCCGCGAGGGGGCGGGGTGGGCGGTCGAAACCGAGGCCGGCGATCGGGACGGGGGCGACGCCGACCTCCGGTTCGACGCCGTCCTCCTGACGCCGCCCGCGCCGCAGACGGCCGACCTCCTCCGCGCCAGCGACCTCGGCGGCGTCGACGGCGCGGCCCTGGCGGGCGCGCTCGGCGGGGCCGACTACCGCAGCCAGTTCGCCGTCGTCTGGGCGTTCGACGTCGAGATCGAGCGGCCGGCCGCCGTGTACGCGCTCGTCAACGCGGGCGGCGGGCACGACGTGGCGTGGGTCGCCGTCGAGAGCGACAAGCCGAACCGCGCGCCCATCGGCGCCTCGCTCCTCATCGCCCAGATGGCGTCGGGCTGGACCGAGGCCCACTACGACGACGACCGCGCCGAGGTCGTCCGCGCGGCGGCCGAGGCGCTCGTGGGCCTCTGGGGCCCGCTCCCGGAGCCGCTCTGGACCGACACCCAGCGCTGGCGCTACGCGCTCCCCGACGGCGCGGCCGACGTCGGGGCGCTGGACGCTGCCTCCCGGCACGGCCTGTTCTTCGCCGGCGACTACACGGCCGGGAAGGGCCGCGTCCACCTCGCCGTCGCGGAGGGCCGGAAGGCCGCCGAGCGGATCCGCCAGCGGCTCGGGTAGCGCGCGCGGGGCCGCGGCGGCCGCCGAACCGGAGCGGGCGCGCGTCGTCCCAGCACGGCCGCAGCCCCCTACCGTCCCCATGTCCGAGACGCCCCCCGTCGCCGACCTCCGCGAGTCCTACGAGCGCGGCGCGCTCGACGCCGCCGACCTCGCCCCGAGCCCGTTCGACCAGTTCGCGGCGTGGTTCGCCGAGGCCCAGGCGGCCGGCACGCGCGAGCCCAACGCCATGACGCTCGCGACCGCCTCCGCCGACGGCGCGCCCTCGGCCCGGCTGGTCCTGCTCAAGGGCGTGGACCACGGGTTCTGCTTCTACACCAACTTCGAGAGCCGGAAGGGGCAGGAGCTCGCCGCCAACCCGCGCGCGGCGCTCGTGTGGTGGTGGCCGGAGCTGGAGCGGCAGGTGCGGGTGGAGGGCCGCGTCGAGCGCGTCGAGGCCGCGACGGCCGACGCCTACTTCGCCAGCCGGCCGCGGGGCTCGCGCCTCGGCGCGTGGGCGAGCCCGCAGAGCCGCCCCGTGCCCGACCGACAAACGCTGGAGGCGCTCCTCGCCGAGATCGAGCAGGAGACCGACGGCGACGAGGTCCCGCGCCCCGGTTTCTGGGGCGGCTTCCGCGTGGTCCCCGACGCCGTCGAGTTCTGGCAGGGCCGGCCGAGCCGGCTCCACGACCGTCACGTGTACCGCCGCGACGGCGACGGCTGGCGGACCGAGCGCCTCGCGCCCTGACCCCGCCCGCCTCGGGGAGCCCGACCGGGGCGCCGCCGAGGCGGGCTAGGCGGTCTCGGCCGCCTCTTCGTGCCCTCGGTTGTCGGCCACGCCGCGGAGGTTGGTGATGGCGAGGAACCCCTGGAGCGCGACGAGCGCCCACGCGGCGTCGTGCCAGCCCCAGGCCACCCACAGCGCGTTCGAGACGAGGAACAGGACGAACCCGGTGAGCCGCCGGTGCTGCGCCTCGGAGGCGACGAGCCAGCCGGCGGCGACGGTGACGACGAAGGCGGGCCACTGGAGGAGATCGAGCCAGTCCACGGGCGGAGGGGGGAGGGGAGCGCGCCAACGACCCCGCGCGCCCCGCGGTCCGGCCGCGCCGACGGTTCGGGCGAGGCCCGACCCCGCCCGCCTCGGTGGGGAGGCCGAGGCGGACGGAAGGGGGCCTACGCCGGGACGGCCTGCGCGGGCGGCGTCGCGCGGCGGGCGCTGCCGCCGGGGCCCGCGCTCTCGGGCTTCGCCAGCACCGCTTCCCAGTCGAGCCGGCCCGTCGCCTGCATCACCACGAAGAGGGTCGCGACGGACAAGAGCGTGACGGCTAGCCCGGTCATCCCCTCCAGGAAGAACGTCCCGGCGAAGGCGACGAGGTAGACCATCTGCGCCCCGCCGACCTCGACGAGCGCGAACCGCAGCCCGGCCACGAGGCGGACGTACGACACCACCAGCCCGACGCTCACGGCCGACGCGATCAGCATCGCCGTCGCGACGGACACGTGGTCCACGAGGTAGGCCAGGAGGAGGTGGAACGCGAAGCACGCCGCGCCGAGGAAGAAGTAGTGCATCGGGTGGAGCCGGACGCCCCGGAGCACGCTCAGCACGAACACGCCGAAGAAGAACAGGAACAGCGACACGGGCGCGAAGAACGTCACGCGCGACACCCACGGGCCGGGGTTCAGCCGCTGCGGCATCTCGACGCCCACGTCGGCCGAGGCCACGAGCGTGCCGTGGTCCCAGACCAGCTTCCAGCCGCCGTCGACGCGCTCCTTGGCCGTCGGCGAGAGCGTGCCGTCGGGGAAGTCGATCGCGTCGAAGTCGGTCGTCACGGCCACGCGGACGTCGCGGGCGGTGCGGACCCCGCGGGCGCTCGGCAGCGGCCGGCCGGTCTCGTCGAACGCGACGCCCGCGTCCGCGTCGCCGAACGCGTAGCGCCACGTCCCGACGCCCTGCGACCCGTACCGCACGCGGACCTCGGCCGACTCGCCCTCGTCGAGTTCGAACGTCTGGACGATCCGCCCGTCCTCGGCGTCCACGTCGACCGCCTTCCCGTCGACCTCGACCGAGAGGTCGGAAAAGACCGACGAGCCGGAGGGGAGCGGGAACGCGAACTCGAAGCGCCCGGCCTCGCCGTCGTTCTCGACGCGGAACCGGCCGTCGACGGCGGCGGCGTAGGTCGGGTACCACATCAGCCCTTTCTTGCGGTGGGCGAGGCGGAGGTCGGCCTCGACGTCGGTGCCGGCGAGCGGGACGGGCGTCCGCGTCGTCTCGGTGACGGTCTCGGTCACGGTGCCGACGACGTGGTCCGCGGCGACCTCGGCGGCGACCTCGGCGGCGACCGGGGCGGGGCCGGCGGTCGGCGTGGGCGCGGTCTGGCGAGTGACCGTCCGCGCGCGCTCGCCGAGGCGGGCGACGGTCGGCGCGTGCTGCGTCTGCGGGCCGCCCCACAATTCGCCGACGTCGCTCCGGGTGGAGGCACCGGACGTCTCGGTGCGGTGGACGACGGTCCCGCCCAGAATCATCCAGGCGACGGAGCAGCAGACGAAGATGAAGGCGATGGCGAACAGGCGTTTGATCATGGATCCGGGGGAGGGGAGGTGCCGGCCGACGAGCCGGACGACGGTGCGGACCACCAGGACCGTGAGGACGGCGGCGGCGAAGACGACGGAGAGAGCGGCGAGGGCGAGCACGACGGGTCAGGCGGCGAGGGCGCCGAAGCGGCGCTCGCGCTGGCGGAAGTCGTCGAGGGCGTCGGCGAGCGTGGCGCCGGTCACGTCGGGCCAGGCGAGGTCGAGGAAGAGGAGCTCGGCGTAGGCGCTCTCCCACAGGAGGAAGTCGCTCAGCCGCCGCTCGCCACCGGTGCGGATGAGGAGGTCGACGGGCGGGGCCGGCGCCCCGTCGGGGTGGAGGGCCGCGGCGAGCGCGGCCTCGAACCGGAGGTCGGCGTTCGCCGAGGCGGACTCGTCCGGCACGTCCACTCGCTCTGCCTCGGCGCCGAGGCGGGCGTGGCCGGCCAGCCGGGCCGCGGCCTCGCAGATCGCCCACCGCGCCGAGTAGTCGACGGCGACGCGGATCAGGAGTCGGTCGCCGGCCCGCGTCTCCCACTCGGCCCGCGCGGCGGCGTTGCGGAGGGCCACGGGCAGCCGGTCGCGCCGGCCGATGAGCTGGAGGCGGACGCCCGCGCGCTTCAACCGGGCGGTCTCGGAGCGGAGGTAGCCGCCGAGGAGCGCCATCAGCGCCGACACCTCGGCCGGCGGGCGCTTCCAGTTGTCGGCCGAGAACGCGTAGACCGTCAGCGTGCCGACGCCCAGCGCGGGCGCGGCCTCGACGACGCGGCGGAACGCCTCGGCGCCGGCGCGGTGGCCGGCCACGCGCGGGAGGCCCTGGCGCGTGGCCCAGCGGCCGTTGCCGTCCATCACACACGCGACGTGGAGGCCGGACGGAGTGGGGAGAGTTCTTTGCATGACAAAGCAACGAGGGACGAGAGAGCCCGCCTCGAACCCATCGCCGAGGCGGGCACGCTCGATGTCTAGAAGAGGACGGGGAAGGCGAGGACGACGACGAGCGCCCAGATCGCGTAGACCGTCAGGAAGCGGCCGGTCCACGCGTCGGCCGGCCCGGCGCCGCGGCCGAGCGCGCGCCGCACGAGCGGGCCCACCATCCCGGCGAAGTGGGCGGCCATCAGCACGTTGAGGCCGACGACCGCGAGCCGGTTCGGCGTCAGCCCGCCGGCCAGCCGGCCGACGATCGAGCCCAGCGCGGCGAGGTCCGCCAGCAGCGCGAGCGCGACGAGCGCGGCGGCGACGCCGTCGGTCCAGACGCGCGGCCGGTCGGGGCGCTCGGCCTCCAGCAGGAGCACGAGCGCGAGCACGGCGACGAGCGCGACGTTGAGGACGAGGAGCGAGTCGCGGTCGGCGAGGCCGCCGTTGACCACGAGCGCCGGCAGGTAGACGGCGAGGACGACGAGCGCGAGCGGCCCGAACACGCGCGCCACGAGCGGCGCCAGCCGCCCGGCCTCGACCCGCTGGCTCGCGAGCAGCGCCCCGACCGGCAGCACGCCCACCGCGCCGTAGACGACCACCCACTCGAACAGGACCGTCTCGACGTCGACGCCGATGGCCTCGAACAGGCCGGCCGTGAGCGCGAGCAAGATCCCGCCGCCGAGCGTCAGCACGCCCGCGAGCGCGGCCGTCTCGCCGCCGAGCTGGAGGTAGCCGAGGCGCGCGCCCGCGTTCCGCCACTTCGCCCCGAGCGCGAGCACGCCGCCGCCCGCGAGCAGCAGGATCGGCAGGTGGAGGACCGACAGCACCCCGGCGTCGGAGTCGATGTCGCGGACCGTCTGGACGAGCAGCAGCGCCACGAGCGCGCCGGCGACCGTCCACGCGAGCCGCGCCGACGGGCGGTACCGCTGCCACAGCACGCCGAGGAGCGGGAGGCCGGCGAAGAACGGGGCGTAGCGCGCGAGGAACGGCTCGATCTGCTCGCCCGCCTCGCTCCACCCGAGCAGCCACGGGAGCTTGGCCCACGTCCCGCCCACCACGACGAGGGCGGCGGCGGTCAGGAGGAGCGCGCGGGCACGCTCGGGCGTGAGGACGGACGCGAACGACCACGCGGGTGCGGCGGCGTCGGCCTTGCCCTCGGCGACCGGCGGGAGGTCGAGGCGGGCGGCCCAGGCCTGGAGGACGAGGTCGCCGGGGTGGCGGTCGAGGGCCTCGGCGAGCGCGTTCGCGAAGCCGTCGGGGCGGTCGCGGTAGGCGCCTTCGAGCTCCTGCGGCTCGTGGCGGAGCGCGAGGATCGTCTCGGGGGACATGGCTTTGTGATTCAAAGTGGGGGCGCGTGCGGCGCCGTCGGTGGGGGGAGCGTCGGTCATGAGGGGCGGGCGGTCTGGATGATGGCCTCCATCTGGTCGAGGTACGCCTCGAGCGCGACCCGGCCCGCCTCGGTGAGCGCGTACTCCGTGAGCGGCGTCCGGTCGGCGAACGACTTGCGGACCTCGAGGTAGCCGGCCTCCTCCAGCTTCCGGGCGTGGACGGAGAGGTTGCCGTCGGTGAGGTCGAGGACCGTCTTGAGGTCGGTGAACGAGGTCGTGCCGCCGGCCGCGAGCGCGCTCAGGATCCCGAGCCGCACGCGCTGGTGGATGACCGGGTCGAGGTCGGGGACCGTCGCCACGGGGCGCGGCGCCCGCCGGAGGGAGGTGTCGTTGGGGTCAGGCATCGGAACGAGAGATCAAGGGCGCGTCAGCCGCCGTGGCGGCGGGCGATGAGGACGCCGAACACGACGTGGAGCGCGCCGAAGCCGGCGGCCATGAACGCGTCGCCCCACGCGGCCGGCGCGAGGAGCGCGAGCGCGCCGAGGAGCATGAAGAGGGAGCCCATCAGCGGGACGAGGCGGACCGAGAACATCCCGGCCGAGGCCACGCCGGCGCCGTACAGCAGGAGCCACGCGCCCGGCAGCAGCCGGTAGCTGGCGACCGCGTCGGCGGCCCCGCCGCGCGCGAAGTACTCACCCGTCGGGCCCACCTCGTAGGCGTAGATCGCGAGCGTGAGGGCGACGCCGACGAGGAGCGGCGGCAGGAGGCCGAGCAGGAACTTCCGGCCCTGCCCGCTGAGGAGCGGCGCCCCGCCGCGCCGGGCCTTCGCCCACGTCGTCCACGCCCCGATGACGACGCCGACGAGGGCCGTCGCCGTCCACACCGTCAGCCAGTCGCTCACGGTCGGCTGGCGCGAGGCGAGCGCCGAGGCGGCCAGGGCCACGCCGCCCATCGCCACGCCGCCCCAGCCGGGGACGGCCGTGAAGGTCCCGGCCCGCTCCATCGTCTCGCGGATAAAGCGGAGGCTGGAGGCCGCCGCGTCGTCGGGCGCGGTGTGCGGCTCGTGCCGGCGGAGGGCGGGGCGGTCGCGGGACATGGAGCGGAGGCTCTTTGTGATCCAAAGTAGAGACCCCACTTTGCGTTGTCAAGTTCCCGGGCGCCCCCGGCTCAGTCCGCCAGCTCGAACACGACCGCGACGCGCGCGCGGACGGCGATCTCGCCCGGCGCCGTCACCTCGACCGGCCCCGCTGCGCCGCCGCCCGCCACGACGACGTTCTGCATCGCCTGCGGCCCGTACCCGCCGCCCCAGCCCGACCCGTAGCTCGACCCCCACCACTCGGGCTCCTCGGCGATCGAGGTCGGCCGGCCCAGTCTCTGCCCGAGGCGGGCCGCCAGCGCCTCGGCCTTCTCGCG
>CAXRFJ010000300.1:0-2467 GCA_964229475.1 Rubrivirga sp. | reverse complement strand
CCCGCGCGAGACGGGCGCGGAGGCGGACGTGATCGCCCACGGCTCGTTCCCGCCCGCCCAGCCGCTCCCGGACACGGTCCGCTTCGTGCTCGACCTCGACGGCGACGCGCTCGCCGCCGACGACGCGCGCGCCCACCTCGTCGGCGGGGAGCGCGTCCGAGCCTAGCCGCCCAGCGCGTCGATCATCGCCTCGGCCTCCGCGCGGACGCCGTCGGCGTCTTCGAGCGCGTCGAGCCACGCGTCCGGGAACGGGTCGAGCCCGTGGAGCGCGCCGAGGAGCGCGCCGACGCACGCCCCGATCGCCGACGCGTCGCCGCCGACGTTGACGGCCGCGAGCATCGTCGACTCGACGAGCGCGGGCGACCGGGCCACCATCGCGACGGCGAACGGGAACGCCTCGTCGGCGGCGGGCCCGGTGCCGGCGCAGAGGTCCTGGAGGTCGAGCGGGTAGTCGTCGAGGTGGCCCGCGAGGGTGCCGAGGCGGGACGAGACGCGGTCGTCGGCCTGGAGGATCTGCTCGGCGTCGCGGGCCGCGTCGAGCGCCGCAGCGAGGACGTCGGGGCCCGAGAGCCCGTCGGGGTCCTTGCCGAGGCACGTCCGGACCGCGCCGATGTGGGCCGCGGCGGCGACGTGGGCGACGGCGTGGTCGTCGACGCTCCGGAACAGGAGGGCGGCCCAGCGGGCGCTGGCCAGGTTCTTCAGGCCGCGGAGCCGGGCCTGCACGCCGAGCGGGGCCGAGGCCGCCGCGAGCGCGCTGCTCGGCGAGTGGATCTGGGGCCGGCGGAGGGCGGCGTCGCCGGCGAGCTCCGCCTCGAACGCCACGCGGACCTCCTCGGGGCTGTCCGGGGCCGCCTCGGCGAGCGCTCGGCAGAGGGCGCGGGCCCGCTGCGTGTCGGCCGTCCACTGCCCGACGCCGAGGTCCCCGCGCTTCTCGTCGGCCCGCATCTCCTTGATGCCCTTGTAGTAGGTGCGGACGTTGGTGTGGCTGAGGCCCTCGATGGGCATGCCGAGGGCGTCGCCGACGGCGGCGCCGACGACGGTGGCGACGAGGCGGTCGCGGAAGGGGGCGGGCATCGGGATGCGAAGAGGTGCGGAGGAAGGGGGCGGGCACGGCGCGCGGCCCGGCGCGACGGCGGGGGCGTGCTATCCTGGCGGGCCCTCCCCCGTTCCCGTCCCGTGGCCTGGCTCTCCGGCGCCTGGGCCGTCGTCGCCAACGACGCCCGCCTCGAACTCCGCACGCGCGTGGCCCTCAGCGGGCTCGGCCTGTTCGTGGCCGCCTCGCTCGTGCTCGTCCGCGTCGCGCTGGGGCAGGGCACGCCGAGCGTCCCGATCGCGGCGGCGCTCCTGTGGGTCGTCGTCGTGTTCGCGGCGGCGGTCGGGCTGGGCCGCGCGTTCGTGGCCGAGGAGGAGCGCGGGACCTCCCTGCTGCTCCAGCTCCACCTCCGGCCGAGCCAGGTGTTCGCCGGCAAGCTGGCGTTCAACGCCGCGCTGATGCTGGGCGTCGTGGCCCTCGCGGCGCTCGGCTTCCGGATGCTCGTCCCCACCCCGCTCGCCGCGCCGGGCCTGTGGGCGGCCGGCCTCGGCCTCGGGGCCGTCGGCATCGCGGCGGCGACGACGCTCCTCTCGGCGCTCGTGGCGCGCGCCCGCGCCGCCGGCCCGCTCCTGCCCGTCCTCGCGTTCCCCGTGCTCGTCCCGATCCTGATCCCGGCCGTCGCCGTGACCATCCTCGCGTCGATGCAGCCGGTCGGCGCGTGGGACGCCGCCCGCCAGGACCTCGTGCTGATGGGGGCCTACGCCGGCCTCCTCGTCTCGGCGTCGTTCCTCCTGTTCGACTACGTCTGGCGCGACTGACCCCCCCGGCCTCGGCGCCGCGGCGGCACGGGCCGGCCCGAACGCCAGCCGCCTAGAACGCCAGCTGCATCGTGGCCGGCGGGTTGAAGTAGGCCGTCCCGCCCTTCACGCTCCCGATCTGGCGGACGAGCTCATCGAACGTCGCCGGCGCCCGCACGAAGTCGATCTTCGACGAGTCGACGATGAGGAGCGGGCTCTTCGAGTAGTGGAAAAAGTACCGGTCGTAGGCGTCGACCAGCTCCGTGAGGTAGGCCGGGTCCATGTTCGACTCGTAGCTCCGGCCCCGCAGCGCGACGTTGTGCAGGAGCCGGTCGACCGACGACCGGAGGTAGACCACGAGGTCCGGGACCGGCGCCGACGGCTCCATGATGCCGTAGAGCGTCTCGTAGAGGCGGACCTCGTCGCCGTCGAGGGTCACGTGGGCGAAGATCCGGTCCTTGTCGAACGTGTAGTCCGACACGACGTGGTCGACGAACAGGTCGCGCGCGGCGAGCGCCTTCTGCTGCTTGAACCGGCTGGCGAGGAACGCGAGCTGGGTCTGGAGCGCCCACCGGTCGCGGTCGCCGTAGAACCGGTCGAGGAACGGGTTCTCCTCGAATTCCTCCTCTACGAGCTT
>CAXRFJ010000299.1:0-7263 GCA_964229475.1 Rubrivirga sp. | reverse complement strand
GTCGGGGCCGGAGGCTAGATGCCGAACGACATGAACTCGTCCTTGTCGTTGCCGCCGGTCTCCTCGGACGTCTCGGTCTCCTCCTCGTCCTCGCCGCCCTCCTCGTCGTCCTCCCAGGGGTTGGGGTCGTCGGGGCAGGTGCAGCTCCACGGGTCGTAGATCTCCATGCACCGGAGGCCGGGGCAGTTCGAGGACTCCACCTCCGGCTTCGGCGGGTCCGGCCGCGCGGGGTTGCTCCAGACCCGCGACTCGCCCGACTCGGTGAGGAGGGCGAAGGCGTAGACGCCACCGGGCCCCGGGATCTGGGCCCGGGCCTCGACGCCGCCCTCGATCGGGCGGACCGACTCGATGAGGATCCAGCCGTCGGGGCCGTAGACGGCCATCTGCTTGATGGCCCCGCGCCACGTGGGGCGTGCGTCGCGCTGGCGGGTGACGCGGATGGTCGCGGGGCGGAGGTCGCCCTCGGTCGAGGCGTAGGCGATCCGGACGGAGTGGCTCGTCGCGAGCGGGGCGGGGCCGTCGCGGGGACCGGCCGGGGCCTCGAAGGCGGCGAGGGGGAGCGCCAGCAGGAGGACGAGGGACGCAGCACGCATGTCGGGGAGGGGAGGGGCTCGAGGCTCCCTTCGCAGAGCCGGCGGCTCGCGGATCACCCGCCCCGTTCGTGCTAGTAGAGGTTGACTTGGCGCGTGAGCGAGAAGTCGCCCGAGGGCGTGACCTGCCTTGTCTGGATGTCGCCCCGGACCTGGTCGCCCGAGGTCGCGACGACGCCGAGCTGAGCCTCGAGGTCCCCGCCCGTCACGCCCTCGACCTGGAGCCCGACGCGCGTCACGCCGAACGTCTCGATGGCGATCGCGAACGGGAGCGCCGGGTCCTCGACCACGACGTTCGCCCCGTCCGACCCGATGTAGGTCACGACGACGTCCGACGCCGTTCCCCGGACGACCTCGAAGGTGTAGACCACCTCGACGGGGCCGGAGGCGTCGAACGCGGTGTCGCACCCGGCGAGGAGGACGAGGAGTAGGAAGGGGGCGAGGCGACGCATGGGTCCGGGGGAGGGGCCGGAAGGGATCGCCTCCCCGGGGCCCGGGTTCCGACGGGCACGCTCTTTCCCCCGGCCGCCGCGCGGGGCCGCCCTCACGTCCCCACCGTCCGGAGACGGAGGGCGGCTAGCGCCGAGCCGTGCCGACCGCCAGCCGGAGGCTCGACGCCGTCACCCCGACTCGGTCGCCGGCGTCCTCCACGTGCGCGAGGCAGTCGGCGGGTGCGCAGGGGCCGCTCCGGAGGGGCCGCCCGCGCTGGTCGACGTAGCTGACCTCCTGGTTCGCGTAGCCCTCGGCGTCCCGGAGCCGCCACCCCCGCCACGGATCGCGGGTGGTGCGGAGGAGGAGGAGCACGACGGCCTCCGGCGCGGGCAGGAGCGCCTCGGCCTGCACGACGCCCGTCTGGTGCCCGGAGCTCAGCAGGCGGTCGACGACGTGCCACGTCCCCTTGTCGGACACCACCACCACGGACGCGACGTCCCCGTTCCACGGCGGCGTGCCGTCGGCCGCGGTCGGCGTGAGCGTGAGCGCGGCGTGACGGAGCGCGCCACTCGGCTCCCCGTACTCGATTTCGGCGACGAACGGTCCGACGTCGCCGTCGACGTCGCGGCCCGGACGGTCGGGCGTCTGCGCGACGCTGGCGGAGGCCGCGAGGAGGCAGAGGGCGACGAGGAGCCGGCGCATGGCGAAAGTGGGGCGGGGACCCTTCCTCCGGGACGCGGCGCGCGGGGAGGTCAGGGGGGCGGGATCGTCGGAGCCCGGGAGGGGTTGGGGGAGGACACCCTCCCGGACCCATGCCCGACGCCCTCACCGTCTTCATCACCGGCGCCTCGGCCGGCATCGGCGCCGCCTGCGCCCGCGCCTTCGCCGCCAAGGGCGACCGCGTGATCCTCGCCGCCCGCCGCACCGACGCGCTGGACGCCCTCGCCGCCGACCTCGACGACGCGCTCGGCGCGGGCACCGCGCTCGTCGTCCCGCTCGACGTGACCGACGCGCAGGCCCACCTCGACGCCGTCGCCGGCCTCCCCGACGCGTGGGCCGCGGTGGACGTGGCCGTCCTCAACGCGGGGCTCTCGAAGGGGCTCGATCCGGTCTGGGAGAATCCCGTCGAGGACGTCGACGCGATGGTGGACGTCAACGTGAAGGGGGTGATCAACGGGTTCCGGGCGCTCGTGCCGGGGATGCTGGAGCGCGGGCGCGGGCACGTGATCACGCTCGCCTCGACCGCCGGCCACACCGTCTACCCGGGCGGCGTGGTGTACTGCGCCACGAAGCACGCCGTCCGCGCCCTGACGGACGGGCTGAAGGTCGACCTCCACGGCACGCCGATCCGCGTGAGCGCCGTCTCCCCGGGGATGGTCGAGACCGACTTCTCGGTGGTCCGCTTCGACGGCGACCGCCAGCGGGCCGACGCCGTCTACGCCGACACGACGCCGCTCACCGCGGAGGACGTCGCCGACGCCGTCGTGTACTGCGCGCACGCGCCGGCCCACGTCAACGTCCAGGAGCTCCTGCTGACGCCGCGGGTCCAGTCGGGCTTCACGATGATCGCCCGGGGCGAGGCGGCCGACCGCGTCGAGGGCCGGTAGCGACCGCCTCGGGCGCGCCGCCGAGGCGGGCTGACCCGGCGCGGCCGCGGAGCGCGAAGGGAGGGGCGCACCCTCCCGCCCCCGATGCCGCTCCGCTCCCTCGCCCTCCTGGCGCTCGCCGTCGCCCCCCTCCCGGCCGCCCAGCCGGCCCCCGCGTTCGACGTGGGCACGCTCCTCGACACGTCGTTCTGGCCGGAGACCGGCGTGTTCGAGCTCGGGCAGCCGGCCGACTACTTCCTGCTCTTCCCGCCGTCCGACTACGACGAGTACGACGTCGATGGGCGGTACCTGGTGCGGGACGCGACCGGCCGCGTGGTCGGGGAGGCGGCGATGCGGGGCGCCGGCGGGACCGACTCCCCGAACATCGTCGAGGTCGACACGAGCGACCCATCGTTCCCGGTCAAGGGGAACGGGGCCTACACGCTCGAGGTCGAGTTCGAGGGCCAGACCGTCGCGGCGCTCCCGTTCACGATCGAGGAGGAGGGGGGCGACGACCCGTTCGACACGCGCTCGATGTCGCGGCTCGACGGCCCGTGGCGCACGCACGCCTACTTCCAGCACGAGGCCGACCGGCCCGAGTACATCCTGGAGTTCAACGCCTGGCTGCGCCGCGACGAGCCCGGCGCGAACGACGGGACCGAGGTCTCGATCCGCCGTGACGGCCGGGAAGTCGCCTACGGCCGGGGCAGCCTCAACGGGTCGAGCCAGGGGTGGGTCCGCGTGAGCTACGACCTCCACGACCCGAGCGGCCGCAACGGGAGCTTCCAGGGCATCAAACCGAACACACCGTTCTGGACGATCCAGGACGTGACAGCCGGCCCGTACGAGGTCGTGGTGTCGACGGAGGACGGCCCGGTCCGGTCGTACACCATCGAGGGGGCCGACGGCTCCTTCGTGCCCCACGTCCGGAGCGACGTCTCCATCGAGCCCCGGTCGCAGTTCCTGACGCCGCGGCGGATGACCGGCCAGATGCTCCGGACGCCCGTCCAGCTCTACTGGATCGGTCCGGAGGCGCTCTAGGCTCCCCGCGCCGGCGGCCGCCGGCACGGCGTGATCCTGGATCCGAACGGGGTGCGGAGGGAGAGGCGCCCCACCCCTCTCCCGATGCGTCCGCTCCTCGCCCTCCTCGTCCTCGCCGTGGCCGCCAGCGCCCAGCCGGCCCCGGCCTCGGACTACGGCCAACTCCTCACCACGCGGTTCTTCCCCGCCACCGGCCAGTTCCTGTTCGACTCGCCCGGGCCGGAGTTCATCCTGTTCCCGGGCCAGGAGCCCGGGTACGACGTCGAGGGAGCCGCGTTCATCGTCCGCGACGCCCAGGGCGAGGTCGTGGGCGGCCAGTGGATCGGGCAGACCGGACCGACCGGGAGCGCCGCGATCCAGACGCTCGGCACCCGCGGGGCCCCGGAGTGGTCGCGGGCGCTGGAGGACGGGGGCTCGTACTCCCTCGACCTCGTCTGGGGCGGCGAGATCGTCGGGCGCGTCCCGTTCACGGCGTCGATCGAGCAGAGCGGCGACCCGTACAACCCCGGCCAGTCGTACGCCGTCGAGGGCCCGTGGCGGACGCACGCCTACTTCCGCCACGAGACCGACCGGCCCGAGTACCTCATGTACCTCGACGCCTGGATCGGGCCGGGCGAGATGGAGTCGAACGCGCAGACCGAGGTGTCGATTCGACGGAACGGGGAGGAGGTCGCGTGGGGCAACGGGTTCTCGAACATGAGCTACGGCTGGGGGCTCGTCGACTACCGGCTCCACAAGCCCGAGAGCCGCGACCCCCGCGGGCGGTTCGCCCGCGCGGCCCCGAACCCGTTCCCGTGGACGATCCAGGACGTCACGCCGGGGACCTATGAGATCGTGTTCTCGAGCGAGGCCGGCCCGTTCCGCACGATGACGATCGAGGGCGGCGACGGCACGTTCGTCCCGCACCCGCGGAGCGCGCTTGACTACGAGCCGCGGGCCTTCTTCCTGGGGACGCGCCGGATGACCGACCAGAACCTGTTCACGAGCAACTCGCTGTACTGGATCGCGCCACCCGTCGAGTAGGGAGCCCCGCCCGCGCCGGCGCGTAGGGGCGGGCGATGCCCCCGGACCTCGACCTCGCCCGCCTCGCCGCCGCGCTGGCAGCCCGCCTCCGCCGGCCCCTCCCGGGCCACGACGCGCACGCCGAGATGGCGCCGTTCCCGGCCCGCGCGACCGTCGAGACGCTCTCGACCGACCTCAACGAGGGCCGGCCCGCCGCGACGCTCGTCCTCCTCTACCCGGACGAGCGGGGCACGCCCCACTTCGTGCTGACCGTCCGCCGGTCCCACCTCCGCGACCACGCGGGGCAGGTGTCGCTACCGGGCGGGAGCCTGGAGGATGGCGAGACGCCGGAGGACGCCGCCCGCCGCGAGGCGTTCGAGGAGGTCGGCGTGACGCCCGAGGCGGTCGAGGTGATCGGGCGGCTCACGCCCATCTACATCCCGCCGTCGCGGTTCTCGGTCTGGCCCGGCGTCGCGACGCCGGGCGCCCGCCCGCCGTTCGTGGCGCAGGAGACCGAGGTGGCCGCCGTCGTGGAGGTCCCGCTGGCCGACGTGCTCGACGACGCCCGCCGCGGCTCGGCCATGCGCGCGGCGCCGCTCGGCGACTTCGACGTCCCGTTCTTCGACCTCGCCGGGCTCGAGGTGTGGGGCGCGACGGCCATGATGCTGGCCGAGTTCGTCGCCGTCCTCCGCGACGTCGCCTAGAGCGCCACCGGCTCGACCTCGCGGACCCCCTTCGCGTTCTCCTCGACGAACGCCGCCGGCCGGCTCGTCGAGTGGTAGAACAGCAGGAGGTGGCCCGCCTCGGCGGCCTCCGCGACCAGCATGTCGCGCCACTCCTGCGAGCGCTTCCCGTCGACGTCGTACTTGGCTTGGTACCGCCGCGTGACGGCGCCTGGGGTGCCGAGCACGTCGCCGCCGAAGACGGCCTGGAGGCCGCCGGTCCGGAGCCGGACGATCTGGTGCGCGCCGGTGTGGCCGCCCGTGACCTGGAGCGCGACCGGCCCGACCTCGGCGTCGCCCTCGACGGCCACGAGCTGGCCCTCCCGGTCGAGTGTCTCGACCACGAGCGTGCGCGCCCGCTCCGACTCGCCGTGGTAGCCCTCGGCCGTGACCTCGGCCTTCTGGATCACGTAGTCAGCGTTCGGGAACGTCGGCCGCCAGCCCTCGCCGACGGGCGAGATCGCACCGCCGGAGTGGTCGAAGTGGAGGTGCGACAGGATCACGCGGTCGACGGCCTCGGGCGCGACGCCGTGCGCGGCCAGCCCCTCGAGCAGGAACTCCGTCCCGCGGCCCTCTGCCCACGACCCGAGCCCGGTGTCGATGAGGAACGTGCTCTCGGGCGAGCGGACGAGGAACGGCGTGACGGAGATGAACAGCGTCCCGGGGCGCTGCGGGTCGCCCTCGGCGTGCGGCACGAACCGCTTGTCCGTGCCGACGGTGAACCGCCCTTCCGGAAGCGCGTGGATCTCGAGGTCTCCGTAGGTCACGGGGTCGCGGTGGGGGTGGCCGCCTCGGCACCGAGGCGGGAGGGGCCGGCTAGTCGTCGCCGGCGCGCTCGTACGCCTCGATGATGTCCTTGACCAGCTTGTGGCGGACGACGTCCTCCTTGCTGAAGTCGATAAAGTCGATCCCGTCGACGCCGTCGAGGATCTCGCGGGCGCGGACGAGGCCCGACTGCGCGCGGCTCGGGAGGTCCGTCTGCGACGCGTCGCCGGTGACGATGGCGCGGCTGCCGGCGCCGAGGCGGGTCAAGAACATCTTCATCTGGCCCGCGGTCGCGTTCTGGGCCTCGTCGAGGATGACGAACGCGCTGTTGAGCGTCCGCCCGCGCATGTACGCCAGCGGCACGATCTCGACGATGTTCCGCTCGAGGTAGCTCTGGAGCTTGTCGCGCTCGATCATGTCCTCGAGCGCGTCGTAGAGGGGCCGGAGGTACGGGTCCACCTTGTCGCGGAAGCCGCCGGGCAGGAACCCGAGGCTCTCGCCGGCCTCGACGGCGGGGCGCGTGAGGACGATCTTCTTGACCTGCCGGCTCTTCAGCGCGCCGACGGCGAGGGCCACGGCCGTGTACGTCTTGCCCGTGCCGGCCGGCCCGACGGCGAACACGATGTCGGACTGGCGGGCGGCCTCGACGAGCCGCGTCTGGCCCGGCGTCTTGGCCTGGATCGTCCCGCCGGCCGGCGTGAAGAGGATGGCGTCGCGGCCCGCCGAGCGGCTCAGCCCGGTCCCGACGCGCGCCAGGTCGAGGACCGTGTCGACGTCGTTCTCGGTGAGGTTGCCGTTCCGGTTCAGGATCATCACCAGCTCGCCGATCACGCGCTCGATCCGGTCGACCTGGGCGGCCGGGCCGCGGAGCTTGAGCTGGTCGCCGCGCGCGACGACACGGGTGTCGGTGAAGGCGGACTCGATCTTGCGGAGGTAGACGTCGTTGAACCCGAAGAGCATCAGCGGCTCGGCGCCGTTGACGGTCACGGTGCGGTCGACGGGGTCGGTGATCTCGGCCAAGCGGTCGGGGGGCGGGGGAGACGAAAGCTAGCGGGGCGGGGCGACGACGGCGCGTCACGGGCGGCAACGCGCGCGCGCGGCCGGGGGTCCGGGATCGGCGCGGGA
>CAXRFJ010000298.1:0-4297 GCA_964229475.1 Rubrivirga sp. | reverse complement strand
TGGAGGACGAAGCGGCGGGCCATGGGTCAGCGGGGCGGACCGGAGGGTACGGCCGTCTCCTCGGTCGAACGGCCGCTCCCGCCTCGGCGCCGAGGCGGGCGGGGTCCGGGTCGGCGGCCGACGGCGATCCGGTCGCGGCGGGCGAGGTCGGGCCGCACCTCCACGTCGGCCAGCCCGGCCTCCGTCCACAGCGCGCCGACCGACCGGCCGAGGTCGGCGTGGGTCTCGGCCACGAGCCACCCGCCGGGCTTGAGGAGCGTGTCGGCGTGGCCCGCCAGGGCGCGGTAGAAGACCAGCGGGTCGGCGTCGGGGACGAACAGGGCCGTGCCGGGTTCGTGGTCGCGGACCTCGACCTGGAGCCCGGCCCGCTCCGCCTCGGGCACGTAGGGCGGGTTCGAGAGCACGAGGTCGAACGTCGGCGGGACGTCGGCGACGAAGGCCGGGCGGAGCGCGTCGGCCTCGACGAACGTGACCGCGAGCCCGAGCCGCTCCGCGTTGCCGGCGGCCACCGCCAGCGCGCCGGGCGACACGTCGACGGCGAAGACCTCAGCGCCGGGCCGTTCGTGCTTGACGGCCAGCGCGATCGCCCCGCTGCCCGTCCCGACGTCGAGCACCCACGGGGCCTCGACGGCCCGGATCCGGCGGAGGGCCTCCTCGACGACCTCCTCGGTCTCGGGGCGCGGGATCAGCACGTCGGGCGTGACCGCGAGCCGGAGCCCGTAGAAGTCGGCGTGGCCGAGGACGTACTGGACCGGCTCGCCCGAGGCGCGGCAGGCCACGTAGCGCGCGACGAGGGCCGCCTCGGCGGGCTCGACGACGACCTCGGGACGGGCGTAGAGCGCCGCCCGGCCCGCCCCGGTCGCCTCCTCGACAATCCACTCGGCGTTCCGGCGGGCGTCGTCGACGCCGGCCTCCGTCAACCGGGCGACGGCGTCGTCGAGGAGGGCACGGCGGGTCATGGGGTGGGATGGGCGGGCCGTAGAATAGCGCTCCCCTCCCGGTCCCCGTGCCCACGACCGACGCTCCCTGGTTTCTCCGCCACCCCCGGTGGACGCTCGCGCTCGTCGCCCTCGCGGGCATCGCGCTGGTGGTCGGGGGCGCGGTCGCCGCGGAGGTCGCCGCGCGCCGGGCCGACGCCAAGCCGCAAAGCGTGCCCCCCACCGACCGGGTGCTCCGGCTGCGCGAGATGCCGCGGAACGTCGACCTCCTCCTCCGGCCGGACCGGGCGATGCTCGACGGGTCGGACGCCCTCGCCGACGTTCCCGTCCGCGTGCAGACCGACGGCGACGGCTTCCTCCTCCCCAGCCGGCGCCACGCCACTCCCGACCGGACCGTCCTGTTTCTGGGCGGCTCGACCACGGCCTGCCTCTTCGTGCCCGACTCGCTCCGGTTCCACGCCCTCGTCGGCCGCGGGCTGGAGGCGCGGTCGGGGCTCCGCGTCCACACGCTCAACGCGGCGCGGACGGGCAACCACGCGGTCCACTCGCTCGGGGTGCTCCTGGGCAAGGGCGTCCCCCACGACCCCGACGTCGTCGTGATCCTGCACGCGGTGAACGACCTGACGACGCTGCTCCGGGAGGGCGACTACTGGAACGACAACCCCAGCCGCGGCCTCCTGATCGAAGCGCCCTGCCGGACGCCGGGGTGCCACCTGCGGACCGGCCTGGGCGACCTGGGCGGCGCGCTGTTCCCCGGCCTGAGCCGCCGCCTCGCCCCCCCGGCCCCGCCCGAGTTCGACCGGCCGGCGGCCGCGGCCGACGCCCCCGCCCTCACGGCCCGGTTCCGGAGCGCGCTCGTCGCGCTCGTCGAGACGGCGCGGGCGTGGGGCGCGACGCCCGTCCTGATGACGCAGGCCAACCGGTTCCTCCCCGAGCCACCGCCCACCCTCGCGTTCCCCCACGACGGCCTGGGCCTCTCCTACGCCGAGTACCGTGCGCTGTACCTCGCGTTCAACGACATGACGCGGGCGGTCGCCGCGGATCTCGACGTGCCGCTCGTGGACCTCGCGGCCGACGTCCCGCCCGACGACGTCCACCTCTACGACTACGTCCACCTGACTGCGGCGGGGTCCCGGCGCGTCGGCGAGCGGCTGACGGAGGTCCTCGCCACCCTGCCCGCGTTCCCCTCCCCTTCGGAGCGCGGCCGCTGACGCGCTCTCAGCGCCGGACCTCGAACGGGCCGGACGCGCCGGACGCGGGCGCGCGGCGGGCCTCGACGTCTTCGACGCGGGCGGTCGGCGGGCCGCCCCACAGGAGCCGCGCCAGCCGGTCGACC
This sequence comes from Rubrivirga sp., assembly GCA_964229475.1. GTDB lineage: Bacteria > Bacteroidota > Rhodothermia > Rhodothermales > Rubricoccaceae > Rubrivirga. The sequence continues at coordinate 2,023 of CAXRFJ010000298.1, read as the reverse complement.
GCGTCCGCCTCCCCTTCGGCCACGAGGCGGACCGTCCCGTCGGGCTCGTTCCGCACCCAGCCCGAGAGGCCGAGCTTCCGCGCCCACCGCTGGACGTAGCGCCGGAACCCGACGCCCTGCACGCGGCCCGAGACGGTGGCCTCCAGTCGGTCCATCACGAGGGCGCCCGCCGCGGCGGCGTCGCCGAGGCGGGCGGGGCGGGGGCTCAGGCGTCGGCGGGGAGCAGGCCGCGCGCGTCGGCCCAGGCGCGGAACTCGGTCTCGAGCTGCTCGAACGAGTCGAGCACGAACAGCTTCGGCTGGAGGTGCCACACGTCGTAGTCCTGGTCGATGACGGCCTGGACCGAGAACGGGACCTTCTCCACCGTGTCGCTGAGCGCGTGCTGGACCTCGTCCTTCGAGCTCAGGATGCCGGCCCCGAAGATCCGCTCGCCCGCGTCCTGCTTGATGAGCCCGAACTCGACGGTGAACCAGTGGAGCCGCTCCAGCGACTGGCGGTCGACGCCCTCGGCGTGGAGCGCGCTCTGCCCGAAGAGGTGGTAGAAGTCGGCGAAGGCCGGCTCGCAGAGCATCGGCATGTGGCCGAACATGTCGTGGAAGCAGTCCGGCGCCGGCGTGTAGTCGAGCTCGTCCTTCCGCCGGATGTAGTCGGTCGAGGGGAAGACGCGGTCGGCGAGGAGGCCGAAAAAGTCGCGCTCGTGGAGGAGCCCCGGGATCCGGGCGATCCGCCAGCCGGCGGCCTCCTCCATCCGCCGCGAGAGGTCGCGGAGGTGGGGGATCTCGCGCGGCGTCATGCCGAGCGTCGCGACGCCCTCGAGGTAGGCCTCGCCGGCGCGGCCGGGGAGCAGCGACATCTGGCGCTCGAAGAGGAACCGCCAGTTTTCCTGGCTCTCCTCGTCGTACTCGGGCGGCACGATCTCGTCGCCGATCGGCGGCGGGCCGTCGAGGTTCTGCGGGACGCAGCGGGGGTCCACCTCCTGCCCGTCGGCGGGCGGCTTCTCGTAGGCGGAGACGGGGGCGTCGGTCGGGTCGGTCATGGGGAGCGGGGGAGGATCGGAAGGGCTTCCAGAAGCTACGCGCGAGCCGCGCGCGGGCTCCGCGTCACGGGAGGGTGTCGTCCTTGACGTGCGCCCCGTCGTCGGTCTTCTCGCGGGTCGCGAGCGCGACGAGGGCGCCGACGAAGACGGCCAGCGCGATCGTCACGAGCCAGTCGACGCCGTCGGAGTCGCCGAACCGGGGCGTGACGAGGGCGGCCACGAGGCCGACGGCGAGCGCCGCGACGAGCGCGGTCACCCAGCGGTAGTTGGTTCCGGAGGTCATGGGTCTGGGGGTGGGTTGGCCCGGGCCGCCGCCCGGAGGACGAGCGCGAGGAGCAGGGTGCCGGCGAGGACCACGGCCGCGCGGGCCGACGCGACCGGCGTCCACCCGAGGCCGAGGCGGTGGGCCTCGACCGTCCAGTAGGCGTAGGCCGCGGCCGCGATCCCGCACCCGAAGGCGAGAACGAGTCGCTCCGTGGGAAGGTTCATGGGCGGGCACCGGGGTCGGGGCTCGAACGCGCGAGCCCCGGCGACGACGCACCGCCGCAGCGCCGCGCCGCGGTCCCAGGGCATCCCCCACCCCGCCGCGGCGCCGGACAGACCGGCCGGCGCCACCCGGCGGGCGCGCCCTAGGCCCTCCCGGCCAGCCGCTCGACGACGGCGACCTGCGAGGCCGCGACGTCGGAGTAGGCCACGAGGGCGGAGTCGCAGGCGTCGTAGCCGCGGAGGCCGCGGGCGTCGCCGAGGACGACGAGCGTGGTCGGGTGCTTCTCCATCATCCGCTGGGCGAACCGGCGCTCGCGGGCGTCGAGCCCGAACGTGCTCCACGCGGCCGGCCGGGCGACGGTCGCGATCACGAGCCGCTCGGCGTCGTTGGCGAGGAGGCGGATCTCGTCGAACGGCTCGTCCTGGTCCTCGTGGGTCGGCTCGAGCTCGCGGTAGACGGCCCCCGGCAGGAGCTCGGCGACGGCCTCGCCCATCGGCATC
>CAXRFJ010000297.1:0-7976 GCA_964229475.1 Rubrivirga sp. | reverse complement strand
CGTCAGGCAGATAGAGCCGACGCCGACCCATCCGACGACGGCGCGGTGCTCGTCGGGTACGGTCCCCTCGGGCGGGCACCGGGCTGGCTCAACCGGTTCGCCCGCTACGAGACGGTCCAGACGGCGGCGCTCGCCGCGGCGGGCGTCGGGTGGGGAACGCCGTGGCACGCCGTCGGCCGCAACTTCTCGTACCCGACGCGGCTGCTGGAGCGGCTCGGCGGGTTCGCGCACTCGGCCGGCTCGCTCTCCGGCGACGACGACCTCCTCGTGCAGGAGGTCGCCCGGCGCGGGGCCGCGCCCGTCCGCTACGTGTGGGACCGGCGGGCGGCGGTCCCCTCCCCCGCCCCGCCCGACCTCGGCGCGTTCTGGCGGCAGAAGCGGCGGCACGCGAGCGCCGGGGCCCACTACCCGGCCGGTGTGCTCGTCGGGCTGGGCCTGTTCCACACGGCGAACTACGCGCTCTGGCTCGGCGCCCCGCTCCTCCACCTCGCCGCGGGCGTGCCCTACGGCTGGGGCCTCCTCGCCGGCAAGCTCCTCCTCCAGCGGACCGTCCTCGGCGACGTGCTCGACGGGCTGGGCGACGAGCCCGACCTCCGCCTCTGGCAGCCCGTCCTCGACGGCCTCTCGGCCCTCTACCACGCGGCGTTCGCCATCCTCGGCCTCCTCCCGACCCCGAAGCGGTGGTGACTCGACCCACCTCGACGCCGAGGCGGGCGGGGTCTGCTCAGCCCTTGACGGCGCCCAGCGTGAGGCCCGAGATGAGGTACCGGCTGAGGACCAGGAAGAGGGCGATCACGGGGAGCGACACGAGCAGCGACCCGGCCGCGTAGAGCCCCCACTGCGACGACATCGACCCCTGGAACAGCTTGAGACCGACCGGCATCGTGAACATCTCGACGTCCTGGAGGACCACCGCGGCCACGACGTACTCGTTCCACGCGCTCATGAACGAGAACAGCGCCGTGATCACGAGCGCCGGCGCCGCGAGCGGCAGGATCACCTTGTAGAACGCCTGCCACGGCGTGGCCCCGTCGATCCGCGCGGCCTCCTCGAGCGACGCCGGGATCGTGTCGTAGTACCCCTTCATCTGCCACACGCAGAAGGGCAGCGCCGTCGCCGAGTAGATCACGACGATCCCGACGTAGGAGTTGATCAGGCCCAGCTCGATGAGCACGATGTAGAGCGGCAGCAGGAGCATCGTCGCGGGGAACATCTGGGTCACGAGGATGCCCGAGAGCGCCGCCTTCCGCCCCCTGAAGCGGTGCCGGCTGAGGGCGTAGCCGGCCGTGCTCGCGAGGGCCACGCCCGTGACCGTGACGACGCCGGCCACCAGGAGGCTGTTGCCGAGCCAGCGCAGGAACGGCGTCTCCGTCAGCAGCTGGCGGTAGTTGTCGAGCGTCGCGCCCTCGGGGATGATGGCCAGCGAGCGCGAGAGGAGCTGGTCGCTCGGCCGCAGCGAGATCGTCACGATCCGCGAGATCGGGAAGACCGCGATCAGGGCGAACAGGGCCAGCGTCGCGTACGAGCCGACACGGGCGAGGATCTTCATCGGGAGGTCAGGGGTGCAGGGGGCGGGGGCCAGGAGACGGGCAGAGTTCCGCCCCCCGAGTCACCGGGTCCGGCCCACGACGACGTCGTAGACGTTGGGCGAGCGGGTGTCGACGCGGCCGCCGCCGGTCTCGTCGGACGCCTCGCGCTCGACGCGGCGGAAGCTCCCGACGCCGCCGTCCGGGTCGAGCGCGCCGACGAGCATCGTCACGCGCGCGCGGCCCAGCGACGGGACGACGAAGTGGGGCAGGGCAAACTGGAGCGAGCCGGTCGCCGGGTCGAACGCGGTGCCGGAGCCGAGCCGGCCGACCTCGCGCCCGGCGGCGTCCTCCGCCAGCAGGCCGTCGCCGACGAAGATGACGTACTCGTAGCCGCCGTCGTCGGGGAAGTCGTACTCGGCCCCGCGCCCGACCGTCTCGGCGCCCCCCTCCTCCAGGTCGAGGGCGAAGGCCACGATCGTCCGGCCGGGGTCCGCGAGGCCGACGAACTCGGCGCGGAAGTAGGTCGTCGAGTCGTCGCGGGCGATCTCGAGGTAGGTCGCGTCGAGGACGCCGGCCTCGACGCCCTCGGGGTAGACGAACGTGCTCGTCGCGCCCCAGTCGTCGCCCTGCGGGTCGGTCTGGGTGAGCGAGACCGACGCCGTCGGGTTGTCGCGGAGGATCTGGCCGTCGCCGAGCGCGCGCTGGCTCTCGACGGCGCGCATGACCGGGTACTCGTCGCGGAGCTCGGGCTCGGCGAAGGCGAAGCCCTCCCACGCCCCGCTCAGGTCGGCCACGGCCGACGACGGGGCGTCCTCGCCGTCGACGGTCGCCCCGCCGCTCGAGACGGACACGGTGAACGCCTCGCGGGGCGTCACGAGCGTGTCGCCCACGACGCGCGCGAGCGGGACGGCCACGCGGCGGCCGCCGCCCTCGAGGACGAGCGTGGCCGCCTCGGGCAGACTGCCAGACGGCTCGACGCGGGCCTCGACGCCGTCGGCGCCGGACGCCAGACGGAGGGCGACCGCGCCGTCGCCGAGGCGGAAGCGGACGGTCGTCTCGCCCCACGCCTCGGGCAGCTTCGGCGCCAGCGCGAGCGTGTCGGCGCTCGGGTAGCGGAGGCCGACGAGCCCCTCCATCGTCCCCTGGATGAAGCCCGCGAGGCTCCACGGGTTGACGGGCGCCCCGCCCACCTCGGGCGCGGCCTCGGCCGAGCGGGGGTGGCCGGCCACGAGCTCCGGGATCGCGCCGACCGCGCCGGCGTCGAGCAAGAGCTCGGCCTGCGACTGAATGAGCTCCGCGGCCGGCGCGGCGCCCCCGGTCTCGGCCATCAGCGTGGCGACCGGGCCGGCGAGCCACGTCCACACGGCCCCGTTCGAGCGGGCCGACTCGGGCGTGTAGAACTCGGGGGCGTCCAGGTAGGGGTGGAACGTCGAGTCGGTCTGGGCCAGGGACGCGACGCCGTAGGGGAAGACGAGCCGCTCGGCGAGCGTGCGGGCGTACCGGGCGCGGGCCTCCGCCGGGAGCCCATCGAGCTCGGCGAGCGCCAGCAGCCCGCCCGGGCGGAGGTCCTCGGCCGCCCGGCCGATCTCGACGCGGTCGGCCACGAGGCCGTCGCGGACGAACCGGCGGTCGAAGTCGCGGAGGAGGACGGCCGCCGTGTCTGCGTACCACGTGGCGGAGGACCGCTGCGAGACGCCCATGATCCGGGCGAACTGGGTCGCCGTCCGGAGCGAGCGGTAGAGGGCGCCCTGGCCCTCGGCGACGGCGCCGCGCCGCTCGATCCCGCCGCGCTCGGGGTCGCCCTCGAGCCACGTCCCGCGCCGGCCCTTCGCCACGAGGAAGCCGAGCGTGTCCATCGCCGAGCCGTTCCGGGTGTCGGGCTCGTAGATCCCGCGGAGGGCGAAGACCGTCTTGAACCAGAAGTTCGGGCCGCCCGAGACGAGCGAGCGGTCGCCCGTGGTGCGGACGTAGTCGCCGGCGGCGGCGAGGAACAGCGGCGTCCCGTCGGCGGTCGCGAACACGTCGTCGTCCTCGTCGTCGCCGAGGCGGACGAGGTCGGGCGCGCGGCCGAGCAGGTCGAACCGGCGGTCGAACACCTGGGCGTCGCCGTAGGTCGTGAGGAAGGCCCGGGCGGTCTCCCACTGGCCCGTGTCGAGGAGCGCGCCCACGAGCCGGGCGGCCGTCGGGTAGGTCGCGGGCTCGGCGCCCGGGAGCCCGGGCAGGACCGACACGCGGGCCGAGTCGCGGACGACGAGCGAGGCGAGCGTGGCCGTCGCCCAGCGGAAGGCGACGTCCATCGTCTCGTCCTCGGTGTCGAACACGACGGACTCGACGACCTCGGCGAGCCGCTGGCTGCGGGCCTCGCGGCGGGCGGAGCCCTCGCGGAGGGCGAGGCGGGCGGCGGCGGCGGCGGCCTCGGCCGTCGCGCCGGTCGCGACGGCGAGGGCCCCGGGCGTCCGGAGCGTGATCTCGCCGAGGCGGAACGCCTGGTCGCGCCCGCCCTCGGGCACGTCGGCGGCGGCGCTCGTGGAGCGGACCTCGCCCTCGCCGCTCGCGACGGCCGTCCAGATCGGGCCCGTCGGCGTCACCGTCGTGTCGGTCGGGATGGCCGCGGCGGCGGCGAACGCGAGCGCCCCGCCGACGTCGCGGACGCGGTACTCGCCGGCCGCACGGAGCTCGCTCCGGACCGGCCGGAAGCCGACGACGCCGACCGAGTCGGCGACCTCGACGAGGAGGGCGGCCTGCCCGTCGCCGGTCCCGTCGAGGAGGGTCACGCGCTCGCTGAGCCGGGCCGGCCGGTCGCCCTGGATCTGCGACAGCACGCGGGCGACGAGGCCCGACGTGTCGCGCTGCATGTAGGAGCGGACGGCGACGTCGGGCCGGGCGATGCCCCGGATCCGGTCGGCCGGCCCGAGGGCGACCGAGTCGGCGTCGGACCACCACCGCCACGAGTGGAGGACGGTCCGACCGCCGGCGGTCAGGCCCATGGCCGGGTCCCGGCCGGGCGCGGCGAGCGCGTCGTACCACGCGGCGCCCGCGGCGTCGGCCTGGAACGTCGAGCGGACGGTCCCGAGCGAGTCGGCCGCCTCGGGCGCCGCGACCTCGACCGCGAGGGCGACGAGCGACGGGGGCCCCTCGCTCGCGAGCTGCGACTCCGCCGGCTCCTCGCCGCACGCGCCGAGGGCGACCGCGAGGATCGCCACCACAGGGAGCACCGGGCGCAGGGACATCAGAGGGAACGAGGGGACGCGGAGGGTGGAGCCGTGGCGGGACACGCAGGGGGGAGACGGGTGAGGCCGGCGAACCGGGGGACGGGAGGCGGCCCCTCCCCACCTCGACGCCGAGGCGGGAGGGGCCGGGGCGCTAATACACGGACTCCGTCGCCTGGGTCCGGTTCAGGAAGACCTGCGTGAACACGAACAGGACGGCGAAGATGACCATCGACAGCGCCGCGGCCCACCCGAACCGGTACATCGAGAACGCGGCCTCGTAGACGTAGCTGACCAGGATGTGCGTCTGGTCGTTCGGCTCGCCGCCGTTCGACACCAGCCACACCACGTTGATGTTGTTGAACGTCCAGATCGTCCCGAGCGTGATCGCCGGCACCATGACCGGCTTGAGGAGCGGCGCCGTGATCGTCCGGAACTGGGTCCAGGCGCTGGCCCCGTCCACCTCGGCGGCCTCGTAGAGCTCGCGGGGGATCGACTGGAGCCCGCCGAGCGCGATCACCATCATGAACGGGAAGCCGAGCCACACGTTCGTGATGATGGCCGCGACGAACGCCGTCACGGGGTCGCTCAGCCACGACACCGCGCTCCCGCCGAGCCCCTCGATCAGGAGGTTGACGGCGCCGAACTCGAAGTTGAACTCACCCCGCCACGTCAGCGCCGTGATGTACTGGGGCACGGCCCACGGGATGATGAGGAGCACGCGCCACGCGCTCTTCCCCCGGATGAACGACTGGTGCAGGAGGACCGCCAGCAGCACGCCCAGCCCGACGTGGAACGCCACGCACACGACGGTCCAGACGACCGTCTTGAGCAGGACCTCCCAGAACGCGGGCTCCCGGAACACGGCCGCGTACTGGTCGAGCCCGATGAGCTCCCAGTCGCGCAGCGTGTAGATGTTCATGTTGCTGAACGAGATCGCCACGTTGTAGACGAACGGGAAGGCGACCACGGCCAGCACGACGAGGGCCGTCGGGCCGAGGAGCGCGGCGAGGAACCACCGGTGGCGCGCGGCCTCGCTCCGCCCCGCCCGCCTCAGGCCCGAGGCGAGCGCGGCCGCCTCCGTTCCCATCGCGTCGGTCGGGGCGTTCAGCATGTGGGGGACTGGGGATTGGGGACTCGGGACTGAGGGCAGAGGCTTCGAGTCCCCGGTCCCATCAGTCCCCAGTCCCTCAGTTCAAGAACGTGTCGGCGATGCGCTTTTCGGCCTGCTCCTGCATGAGGCGGGCGCCCTCCTCGGCCGAGACCTGGCCGTTCATGACGAGCTGGTACGGGCCGCGCATGGCGTCCCAGATCTGGCGCATCTGCGGGGCCGTCGGCATCGGGCGCGAGTGCTCGATCTGGGCGAGGCTCTGGCGCAGGAGGGCGCTCGACGCCATCACGCCCGACTCGCGGACGGCCGTGCGGACGGGGATCGTCGCGAGCTCGCGCGCCATCTGGGCCTGGATCGCGTCGCCCGTGAGCAGCTCGAGCACGCCGAGGACCGTCGGGAGCTTCCAGTCGGGGACGGCCGGGTTGAGCGAGTAGGCCTTGGCCGCCGCCATCGGCTGGGCGTAGAGGCCCGTCGCCTCGTTGACCGGGAGCGGCGCGAGCTGGACGTCGACGCCGGCGTCCTGGTAGCCGCCCCACGACCACGGGCCGTCGATGGTCGCCGCGGCGGTTTCGTCGCGGAAGAGGGCCTTGGCCGTCTCGTAATCGGCCTCGCGCGGGATGACGCCGTAGCGGTCGCGGAGGTCGAGGACGTACTGGATGGCGGCGACGGTCTCGGGCGTGTTGAGCGTCGGGCGGCCGGCGTCGTCCATCACCCAGCCGCCGAACGACGTGAGGAACGGGATGAAGAAGAACGGCTCGGTGTAGTTCCAGACGAGCGCGTACCGGTCGGGGTCGCCGTCGCCGTCGGTGTCGCGCGTGAGCGTGCTCCCGAGCGCCGCCAGCTCGGCCATCGTCTCGGGCGGCTCGGGCAGGAGCGCCGGGTTGTAGACGAACGTGAGGTGGTTGCCGATCTGGTCGGCGAGGCCGTAGAGCTTGCCGTCGTAGACCACGCGGCCGTCCTCCGAGAAGCCGGCGAGGAAGGCGGGGTCCACGAGGCCGTCGAGCGGGCGGATGGTGTCGGTGATCCCGAGCGTGCCCATGTTGTCGGCCGGCCCGAAGATGAGGTCCGGCCCCTTCCCGCCGATCGCGGCGAACACGTAGTGGTTGCGGAGCTCCTCGGTCTCCTTGTAGAGCGTCTCGACGACGACGGAGTCCTGCGAGGCGTTGTAGGCCGCGGCCCAGTCGTCGAGGAACGCGCGCTCGGCGGCGTCCTTCTGGTGCCAGATCCGGACGACGACGGGCTCGCCCTCGGGCGGCGGCCCGGACGCCCCCGCGCACCCGCCGACGGCGGTCGCGAGGAGCACGGCGCAGGCGAGGGAGCGCATGGCGGTCACGGCGAGGTACGGGACGGTACGAAGGATCTCGGCGGGCCGCTCCCGCCCCGCCTCGGCGCCGAGGCGGGTGGGGCCGGGGCCGCTCACGGGGCGCCGGCTGCGTCGTCGATCCACTGGCGGGCGACGGCGACGAGCGGGTCGTCGGCGCGGCCGGCGGCCTCGGCGAAGGCGACGGCCTGGGCGTAGACGGCCTCGGCGCCCGCGGCGTCGCCCCCTTGCGCGAGCGCGACGGCCGTCTGGAGCGCCTGGAAGAGGACGACCCCCGCGGCGTCGAACGGGAGCGCGGGGCCGTCGGGGCCCGGCACGGCGAGGCTCCCGGGGGGGCCGGCGAACGCGGCGCCGTCGAGCGTGGCGACGGCCGCGCGCGCGGCCTCGGCGTCGAACCCGAACGAGTCGGCCGGGGCGAGGTGCGCGGCCCGGTCCACGACGTCGGTCTTGGCGCCCAGCACCTCGGGGTCGAGCGTGATCGCGGCGACGAGCGGCCGGCCCAGCGCTCCGCTCGCCGCGTCGGCCAGCCAGCGATCGAGGACGGCGTCGCGGAGCGTGTAGCGCCGCCCCTCGGGCGTCGCCGTGCTCCCGCGCGGGTCGAGACGCGGGCGGAAGGCGTCGACCGCGTCGGGCAGCGGGAGGCCGTGCGCGGCGGCGACGCGCCGGGCCGCCGCCGGGTCGTCGAGCAGCGTCACGTCGACCACGGCCACGTCCGGCCGGAGGCCCTCGGCGCGCTGCGCGATCACGACCGGCGCGGTGGCGACGCCGCCGTTCGTCAGGAGGACCGCGTCGGGCGGGGCGTGGCG
>CAXRFJ010000296.1:0-5068 GCA_964229475.1 Rubrivirga sp. | reverse complement strand
GCGAGCGCGAGGGCGAGCAGGAGCGTCGGGCGCATCGCTAGCGGTCGGCCGGGCGGAGGTCGGAGACGCGGTAGGCGATCTCCTCGTCGGCCATCTGGGTGCTGTAGTCGATCCCGACGCTCGTGGGGTAGCCCCACTCGGCGTCGTACTCGACCGCGATCGACTCGGCGCCCTGGGCGTAGGCCTCGGCGATGAGGTCGAACAGGGCCTCGACCGTCTCGCCGCGCTCAACGTCGACGGCCGCGCCCTCCAGCGTCACGGTCTCGATGGCGCCGTTCCGCACGACGACGTCGAACGGGCCGGTGTAGTCCGGCATCGGGCAGAAGCAGATGCGCTGGAGCGTCATCCGGTAGGCGTCGAGGCCGGCCTCGGACCAGCGCGCACGCGCGGCCTCGAACTCGGGCGAGGGGTCGGACGGCTCGCCACTGCCCGAGAAGACGGGGCCGCTGGGGAGCTCGCCGCCCGGGTCCACCTGGGCGGGCGCGGGGCACCCCGCGAGCGGGAGGAGGGCGAGGGCGAGAAGGGTGGTGCGCACCCGGAGGGTCGACGGCGTCAACATGGCGGCGGTGGAGGGGGGACGGCCGGGACAACGTGTACGGCCGACCGTTTCGTCGGTGCCGCGCGCGTCGGGACGGAATCGGGACACTCCACCCCCCGCCCACCCCGACCGCAGGGGCGACCCGCAGGGGCGACCTGCCGGGTCGCCCCTACCCGACCCACGAGCTACCCGAGGTCGGCGAGGTTGGCCTCGAGGGCCGTGATCTCGGCCTTCGCGTCCTCCGCCTTCTGCCGCTCCTTGGCGACGACGGCCTCGGGCGCCCGGCTCACGAACGCCTCGTTCTGGAGCTTCTTCTCGACGCCCGCGAGGAACCCGCGCTTGCCGTCGATCTCCTTCTGGAGCCGCTGGCGCTCGACGTCGAGGTCGATCATGCCCTCCAGGGGGACGTACACGACGTGCGCCCCGACGACGACCGCCGCGCTGGCCGACGGCTTCTCGAGGTCGGCCCCGATCGTCAGGTCCGAGAGCCCCGCCAGCCGCTCGACGTACTCGCGGGCGCCCTCGACGGCCGCGGCCGTGGCGGCGTCGCCGGCCCCGACGAGCGCGCGGACGTCCTGCGACGGCGGGACGTTGTACTGGGCCCGCACCTGGCGGATGGCCGTCACGAGGTCCTGGACCGTGGCGAACGTCTGGGCCGCCTCGGCGTCGGTCTCGGCCGGGTCGGGGGCGGGCCACGACGAGGCGACGAGCGCGTCGCCGGCCTCGCGCGGGCGGAGCGTCCACCACAGCTCCTCGGTCACGAACGGCATGAACGGGTGGAGCAGCTGGAGGATCTGCTCGAACACCTCGGTCGAGAGCGCCAGCGTCTCGCGCGACGGCGTCTCGCCGAACGGGGCCTTCGAGACCTCGAGGTACCAGTCGCAGAAGTCGCGCCAGACGAAGTCGTAGGCGAGGTGCGCGGCCTCCGAGATGCGGTAGGCCCCCAGCGCCTCGGTCACGGCCTCGACCGTGTCGTGGAGCCGCGTCAGGAGCCAGCGCTCGGCCAGCTCCAGCTCGCCGAAGCCCCGCTCGCGGCGGAGGTCCTCCGTCGGGCGCCCCGCGTCGTCGCGCTCGACGAAGCGGCCGAACACGCGGGACGCGTTCCAGATCTTGTTGGCGAAGTTCCGGCCGCCCTCGAACTTGGCCGGGTCGAGCTTGATGTCCTGGCCCTGCGCGCAGAGCACGCCGAGTGTGTAGCGGACCGCGTCAGCGCCGTACTGCTCGATCATGTCGAGCGGGTCGATCCCGTTGCCGAGCGACTTCGACATCCACCGGCCCTGCTTGTCCTTGATCATGCCGGTGATGAACACGTCCGTGTAGGGCACCTCGTCGAGGAAGTGCGTGCCGGCCATGATCATCCGGGCGATCCAGAAGAACAGGATGTCGTAGCCCGAGACGAGGACGGAGCCCGGGTAGAACGCCTTCAGCGCGTCGGTCTGGCCCGGCCAGCCGAGCGTGGCGAACGGCCACAGCCACGACGAGAACCACGTGTCGAGGACGTCCTCGTCCTGCACGTAGCCCTCGCCCGGCGAGTCGACCGAGACGACGAAGTTCTCCTCGTCGCGCTCGCCGGTCTCGTCGACCGGGTACCACACCGGGATCCGGTGGCCCCACCACAGCTGTCGAGAGATCGGCCAGTCGCGGATGTCCTCCAGCCACCGCCGGTACTCGTTGGCCCAGCGGCTCGGGTGGAACGTGATGGTCCCGTCGTCGACCACCGCGAGCGCCTTCTTGGCGAGCGGCTCCATCGCCACGTACCACTGCGGCGAGAGGAGCGGCTCGATGACGGCCTTCGAGCGCGACGAGATCGGCGTCGTGACCGTGTAGTCCTCCGTCTTGACGAGGAGGCCCGCCTCGGCGAGGTCGGTGACGATCCGCGTCTTGGCCTCGGCCCGGTCGAGCCCGGCGTAGGCGCCGGCCAGCTCGTTGAGCGTGCCGTCGAGGTTCATGATCGACAGCGTCTCCAGGTCGTGCCGCTTGCCGATCTCGAAGTCGACCTCCGAGTGGCCCGGGGTCACCTTCAGCGCGCCCTGGCCGAAGTCCATCTTGACCGCGTCGTCGGCGATGATCGGGACCGTCCGGCCGGTGGTCGGTACCTTGACACGCTTGCCGACGAGCGCCGTGAACCGCTCGTCCTCGGGGTGGACGGCCACGGCCGTGTCGGCCGGGATCGTCTCCGGCCGCGTCGTCGCGATCTGGATGGCCTCGCCCGTCTCGTTGCCCTCGTCGTCGACGACGGGGTAGCGGACGGTCCACAGCGAGCCCGGCCGCTCGACGTTGTCGACCTCCTCGTTCGAGATGACCGTCTGGTTGTCGGGGTCCCAGTTGACGAGGTAGTCGCCGCGGTAGACGAGGCCCTGCTCGTAGAGCGTGACGAACACCTCCTGGACGGCGCGGCTGAGGCCGTCGTCCATGGTGAACCGCTCGTAGCGCCAGTCGCACGAGTCGCCGAGCCGGCGCTTCTGCTGGAGGATGATGTCGCCGTACTCCTCCTTCCACGCCCAGACGTGCTCGAGGAACGCCTCGCGCCCGATCGCTTTCCGGTCGACGCCGTCCTTCTTGAGCGTCCGCTCGACGACGTTCTGCGTGGCGATCCCGGCGTGGTCGATGCCGGGGATCCAGAGGGCCTCGAAGCCCTGCATCCGCTTGAACCGGACGAGGAGGTCCTGGACCGTGTCCTGGAGCGCGTGGCCCATGTGGAGCCGGCCGGTCACGTTGGGCGGCGGCATCGGGATGACGAACGGCGCCTTGCCGCCCTCGAGGACCGCGTCGGGCTCGGCGTCGAAGAAGCCGCCGGCCTCCCAGTAGCGGTACCACTTCTCCTCGACCTCGGCGGGCTCGTAGGCGGAGCCGGTCGGGGCGGGGTCCGGGGTCGGGGGCGTGTCGGTCTGGCGGTTCCGGTCGCGGGGGATCTCCGGGGTCTCGGGCATGCTCGGTCGGGCCGCGGCGGGCGGCGGGCGTGAGCCCGCCAAGCTACCGAGGCGGGCGGGGAGAGCTGGTGAAGCGTTCCCTCGCCGCCGAGGGGGACCGGGCCGCCGGGCCCGTGGTCGCCGCCGGCGAGCGGACACGATCGGTCAGGGAGCCGAGAGGGGAGGTCCGCCGGTTCTCCATCGCGGCGGGCCCACATGCCCCCGTATGTACACGTACACGCTCCCGCCACGCCGATGCCGCCCGTCTTCTCCGCAGTCACCTCCCGCCGTTGGGCCGCCGCCCTCCTCGTCGCGTGCCTCGCGATCTCCGCCCGCGCGCAGGACTGCTCGTCCCTCACCCTCGCCACGCAGGCGGAGGTCGACGCGTACGCCTGTGGCACCTCCGTCTACGACCTCAAGATCACCGGCTCGGTCGTCGACCTCGGGCCGCTCTCGCCGCTGACCGTGGTTGGGAACCTCAACGTCGTGGGCACCACGCAGCTCACGTCGCTAGTGGGGCTCGAGAACGTGAGGCAGATCAACGGCCCCGGTGGCCTGACCATCCTCGACAACGCGGCGCTGGAGTCTCTCGACGGTCTGGAGGGTGCAGAAGGGATCAGCGCCCTACGGGTGTGGAACAATGCCGCCCTCACCTCACTCGCGGCGTTGGGCGGGGCGAGAGTCAGCACCTACGTCGGCATCTCCGAGAACGACGCGCTCGAATCTCTCGACGGTCTCGGGAGCGTGACGAGCCTGGGGACGCGCAACAGCGGCGTCGATGTCAGCGGCAACGACGTGCTCCGGGACCTGAGCGGCCTCGCGAACTTGGCGGTCGGGGGCGAACAGCTCCGGATCACAGACAACGACGCGTTGGTCTCGATCGGGCTCTCTAGCCTCCAGACCGTCACCTCGCGGGTGGTGATCGAGAACAACGACAGCCTCCCGTCGCTCCAGGGCCTCGACGCGCTCACCTCCGTCAACTACGTCACGATCGACGGCAACGACGCGCTGGTCTCGTTCGCGGGGTTCGGACCGGCCCACGTGGACGGCACCTTTCGCATCACGGACAACGGGGCCCTCACCGACCTCCGTGGCCTGGACGGCCTCGAGACCGTGGCGTACGATTTTGCGATTCAGGGTAACGGGGGGATGACGTCCCTCAACGGGCTCGGGGTCACGTCGGTCGGCGGGCACCTCGCGGTCTCCGAGAACCCGGCGCTCGTCGAGTGCTCGTGCGGCCTCTCCGGCATCCTCTACGACGGCACGACGGCCGGCGTCGGGTCGGGCGTGACCATCGCCGACAACGCGGCCGGCGGCGTCTGCACCTCGCTCGACGTCGTCCTCGCCAACCCGTGCGGGGGCACCGCGGGCGAAGAGGCCCCGACCGCCGGGCTGGCGGTCGGCGTCGCGCCGAACCCGGTCGCCGGCCTCGGCCGCGTGACGTACGCCCTCCCCCACCCCGGCCCGGCCCGCGTGACGGTCTTCGACGCGCTCGGCCGCCGCGTGGCCGCCCTCGCCGACGGTCCCCACACGGCCGGCGCGCACGAGGCGACGTGGGCCACCGGCGGCCTCCCGCCCGGGCTCTACCTCGTCCGCCTCGACGCCGAGGCGGACCGGGTCG
>CAXRFJ010000295.1:0-5358 GCA_964229475.1 Rubrivirga sp. | reverse complement strand
AGCGCCCGGTCCGCCCAGGCCACGTCGGCGGTGGTGCGGTAGGTCTGCCACTCGGCCTCCGCGAGGCCGGCCCGGGCGAGCGCGAACGTCGAGTCGAGCGCGAGGGCCTCCTCGAAGAGCGTGCGCGCCCGGGCGAGGTCGGCGGCGCCCTGCTGGTCGCGAAGCTCGCCGCGTCCCCGGAGGTAGCGCTCGTTGGCCTCGGGGTCGTCGGTGCCGCCGGCCGCGAGCGTCTGCTGCGTCTCGACGCCGACCTCGACGCGCAGGAGGTCCGCCACCTGGAGGACCGCGGCGTCCTGGAGCGCGAACGCGCTGCCGCTCGCGTCGTCGACCTCGCGCGAGCCCAGCGTGCTGGGCGCGTCGCCGCCGACGTCGACGAGCGAGAGCGTCACGCGGACGCGCCCGCCCTCGGCCTGGACCGTCCCCTCGACGACGAGCGTCGCGCCGAACCGCTCGCGCGCCTCGCTCGGCGTCAGCCCGGCCTCGACCTCGCTCGCCGGCACCACGCGGACGTGCGCCCGGAGCGGGGCGAGCTGGGCCAGCTTGGCCGTCACCGTCTCGACCAGCCCCGTCGACAGCGGCCCGGCCTCGCCGCCGAGGTCGGAAAAGGGGAGGACCGCCAGCCGCTGCGGCTCGGCGACGGCTTCGGCGGGCCGCAGCGCGGTCCAGGCGAAGACGAGGGCGACGGCGGCGACCACGGCCGCCAGCGCCCCGGCGGCCCACCGCCGGAGGCCCGACGGCGCGACCGAGGCGGCCTCGGCCGGCGCGGCGGCGGGGCTCACGCCCCGGCCCTGCCGGACCCCAGCGAGCGCCTCGACGAGGGCGTCCATCGAGGGGTACCGACCGGCCGGGTCCTTGGCGAGGCACCGCTCCACGACGGCGACGAGCCCCGGCGGCAGGCCGTCGCGGACCTCCGCCAGCGGCGTGGGCGCCTCGTGGAGCACGGCGTAGGCCGCGGCCGCGGGGACCGCCCCGTCGAAGGGCCGCCGGCCCGCCAGCACCTCGTAGAGCACGACGCCGACGCCCCACACGTCCGACCGGGCGTCGGCGGTCGCGCCGCGGGCCTGCTCGGGGCTCATGTAGAGCGCCGTCCCGAGGCTCTCGCCGGCCTGCGTGAGCGCGGCGTCGTCGACCCGGGCGATGCCGAAGTCGAGGAGCTTGGCGCACGGCCCGCCGTCGGGCCCGCCCTCCG
This sequence comes from Rubrivirga sp., assembly GCA_964229475.1. Lineage (GTDB taxonomy): Bacteria > Bacteroidota > Rhodothermia > Rhodothermales > Rubricoccaceae > Rubrivirga. The sequence continues at coordinate 4,169 of CAXRFJ010000295.1, read as the reverse complement.
GGAGCACCATCACATTCGCCGGCTTCACGTCGCGGTGGACGACCCCGGCCCGGTGCGCCGCGGCCAGTCCACGGGCGACCTGGAGCGCGAGGCCGACCGCCTCGGCCGCGTCGAGCGGGCCCCGGGCGACGCGCTCGGCCAGCGTCTCGCCCTCGTAGTACGCCATCGCGAGGTACAGCCGGCCCTCCGGCGTCTCGCCGACGTCGTAGACGCTCGCGACGTGCGGGTGGTCGAGGGCGGCCACGGCGCGGGCCTCCTGGAGCAGGCGGTCGCGGGCGCGGGCGTCGGCGTGGAGGCGGGGCGCGAGGAACTTGAGGGCCACCGCCCGCCCCAGCCGCGTGTCGACGGCGCGGTAGACCACGCCCATGCCCCCCTCGCCGAGCCGAGCCTCGACGCGGTACGGGCCGACCTCGCGCCCCAGGAGGGCGTCGGAGGGGAGAGGATGTGGACCCGGTGGGGTCACGGGGGTTGGGGCTGGGGGCGTCCGTGTGCGCCGCCAAGTGCTAGGGTACCAAGGGATTGCCGAACACGTATCCTGCGATCCCACGAACGACGCCATGGCCGACGACGCCCCCTCGCCCTCCGAGATCGACCGCCTCCGCCGGTCCGTCGACGAACTGGCCCTCCTCAACGAGGTGGCCGTCGCCATCGGGAGCGCCCGCGACCTCGACGCGGCCGTCCACGCACTCGTCCGCCGCTCGCTCGACGCGATCGGGGCCGAGCAGGGCGTCGTCACGCTCGTCGACCGCCAGTCGGGCGCGGCCGGGGCCACCTTCGTGCGGACCGTCCGCGGCGGCGGCCTCGCGCTCCGCCCCGACGAGGCCCTCCTCGGGTGGATGGCGACGCACCGCCGGACGCTCCGCCTCGACGCGCCGCGCGCCGAGGCCCCGTTCTCGGCGTTCGAGTGGGGCGGCTCGGTGCGGACGGTCCTCTGCGCGCCGCTCATCGCCAAGGCCCGCTTCCTGGGCGTCCTCACGCTCTACAACAAGCGCGGCGGCCCGTTCTCCGACGCCGACGCCCGGCTCCTGACAATCCTCGCCATGCAGTCGGCGCAGACGCTCGACGCGGCGCAGCGCGAGGCCGAGCGGACCCGGATCCTCAACCTCTTCGGCCGCCACACCGCGCCGGCCGTCGTCGACGAGCTGCTCCGCCACGAGGCCGACCCGCCCGTCCGCCGGATCGCCGCGTGCGTCATGTTCCTCGACGTCCGCGGGTTCACGGCGTTCGCCGAGGCGTCGGAGCCGGAGACCGTCGTCGAGTTCCTGAACCGCTTTTTCGGGCTCACGGTCGACGCCGTCACGTCGCGCGGCGGGATCGTCCACCAGCTCCTCGGCGACGGGTTCATGGCCATCTTCGGCGCCCCGCTCTCGACGCCGGACGACTGCACGCACGCGGTCGAGGCCGCGCTCGACATCGTGGCCCGCGTCGCGGCCGAGGTGGCCGCGGGCCGGCTCCGCGAGACCCGCGTCGGGATCGGGCTCCACGCCGGCGAGGTCGTGGCCGGGACGGTCGGCTCGGCCCAGCACAAGGAGTACAAGGTGACGGGCGACGTCGTGAACGTGGCCTCGCGCGTCGAGGGCCTCAACAAGGATCTCGGCGCGCAGGTGCTGGCCACGGGCGCCGTGTGGGGGCGGGTGCCGCCGGGCCGGTTCGAGGCCGAGCCGCTGGGGGCGGTCCCGCTCCGCGGCCGGGCCGAGGCGCTCGATCTGTACCGGCTGGCGTAGGCCGCCGCGTCTTCATCGGGTTCTCGGGAGCGGTTCCGGCCGGAGTGGCGTTGGGGGCGGGCTATCTTTTGCCGCCGCCCCTCCGCCTTCCCCTTCCGCGCCCCCGCGCTCTTCCCATGGCCCGAGTCGACGTTGTGATGCCCAAGATGGGCGAGAGTGTGATGGAGGGGACGGTCCTCGAGTGGAAGAAGGCCGTCGGGGACACGGTCGAGCAGGACGAGACGCTCCTCGAGATCTCGACCGACAAGGTCGACTCCGAGGTGCCGTCGCCGGAGGCCGGCCGGATCGTCGAGATCCTCGTCCAGGAGAACGACACCGTCGACGTCGGCACGCCGATCGCCGTGATCGAGACGGACGTGGACGCCGAGGTCGGCGCCGCGCCCGAGGCCGCCCCGCCGGCCGCCGAGGACGCCGTCGAGGAGGCGGCCGAGCCGCTCACCGAGGTCCAGCCCGTCGGCGAGGACCCCGAGCCGGAGCCCGAGGCCAAGCCGGCCGCCCCGCCCGTCCGCCCCGCGGGCGACGGCGCCGACGCGCCGGCCGCCCCCGCGAGCGCCCCCGCCTCGGGCGGCGCGCGGACGGAGGTGGTCATGCCCAAGATGGGCGAGAGCGTGATGGAGGGGACGGTCCTCGAGTGGAAGAAGGCCGTCGGGGACACGGTCGAGCAGGACGAGACGCTCCTCGAGATCTCGACCGACAAGGTCGACTCCGAGGTGCCGAGCCCCGAGGCCGGGACGCTCCTCGAGATCCTGGTCGAGGAGGGCGAGACGGTCGACGTCGGCACCCCGATCGCCGTGATCGGCGCCGCGGGCGCCGCGGCGCCGGAGGCCGCCCCCGCCGGCGGCGACGGCGCCCAGGCCGACACGCCCGAGCCCTACGAGAAGAGCTACGGCGGCGAGGCCAGCGACGCGGCGGCTGCCGCCGCGCCCGCCGTCCGGGAGGAGCGCGGCGCCGAGGCCGCCGCCGCGGCGACCGCGGCGAGCGAGCCCGCGGGCCCGATCCCGACCCGCGACGAGGCCGGCAACTTCTACTCGCCGCTCGTCCGCTCGATCGCCGAGGAGGAGGGCCTCTCGCTCGCCGAGCTCCAGTCCATTCAGGGCTCGGGCACCGGCGGCCGCGTGAGCAAGGACGACGTGATGGCCTACCTCGAGACGCGCGGCGCGGCGCCCGCCCAGCCGGCCTCGGCGCCCGCGCCGGAGCCCAAGAGCTACGGGGCCGAGAGCGCCGCGCCGGCGGCCGCCCCGCAGGCCCGCCAGGCGCCGGCGGCGCCCGCCCAGCCGGCCACGCGCGCCGAGGCCGTCCAGGCGACGGCGACGCCGTCGACCGACACGGCCGGCGAGCGTGTCGAGGTCGTCGAGATGGACCGGATGCGCCAGCTCATCGCCGAGCACATGCGGCGGTCGAAGGACACGAGCGCCCACGTCACCTCCTTCGCCGAGGTCGACGTGACCGGGCTCGTGCGGCACCGCGAGGCCCACAAGGCCGAGTTCCAGCAGCGCGAGGGCGTCAAGCTCACCTACACGCCGTACTTCATCGAGGCGGCCATCGAGCCGCTCCGCGACCACCCCCTCCTCAACGCCTCCGTCGAGGGCACGCGCGTCCTCATCAAGAAGGACTACCACATCGGGATCGCCGTCGCGCTCGGCACCAAGGGCCTCCTCGTCCCGGTCGTCCGCAACGCCGGGCAGCAGAACCTGACCGGCCTCGCCCACAACGTGGCCGACCTCGCCGACCGGGCCCGCTCGAAGAAGCTCCAGCCCGACGAACTCCAGGGCGGCACGTTCACGATCACCAACGTGGGCAGCCTCGGCAGCCTCATGGGCACGCCCATCATCAACCAGCCGCAGACGGCGATCCTCTCGCCGGGCGCCATCGTCAAGCGGCCGGTCGTGGTCGAGGGGCCGGACGGGTCCGACGTGATCGCGATCCGGCACATGGTGTACATCTCGCTGAGCTACGACCACCGGATCATCGACGGCGCGATGGCGGCGAGCTTCCTGGCGGCCTACCGCCAGCAGCTCGAGTCGTACGCCGTCGACACGCCGCTCGCGTAAGGGGACGATCCGGCTGGCGTAGTTTGCGGGTTCACGCCGCGCCCAATGTCTACGCCCGCCTCGTCTCCGCCCGAGCCCGCCATCCAGGTGGCCGCGCGCCTGCTGGCCGAGGGGCGGCCGGTGGAGGCGGCCCGGCGGCTGGCGGCCCTCGTGGCCGAGGCGCCGACCTACGCGGCGGCCCACGTGCTCCGGGCGACGGCGCTCGAGGCGGCCGGCCAGATCGACGACGCCCTCGTGTCGTGGGGCCGCGCGGCGGCGCTCGTGCCGGGGAGCCCCCCCGTCCCCCGCGAGCGCGCGCGGCTCCTCGCGACGCGCGTGGCCGAGGAGCTCCCGCCCGACCTCCCGCCGGCCGTCCCCGACCCCGACGCGCCGCCGGTCCCGCCGCTCGACCTCC
>CAXRFJ010000294.1:0-7770 GCA_964229475.1 Rubrivirga sp. | reverse complement strand
GGCGCCGAGGCGGCCGGGCTCAGTCCCCGGCCGCCGCGACCTCCCAGAGCGACCGCTCGGCGCGGATCGCCGCGAGGAGGTCCCGGACCTGTCGGTACGAGTCGGCGCTCGTCGCGCCCGACTCGGCCGTGACCCAGACGGTCGTGACCGTGAGCGTCTCGCCGGCCCCGAGTGCGACCGGGCCGGCCGCCAGCAACTGGCGGACGTCGGCGCCCACGAAGACGCCGTCCTCGTCGCGGCCGTCGAGCCAGCCGGTCTGGCCGAACGGGTCGGCCGGGAACGCGAACCGCGACGGCTGGCCCGTCGTCGGGTCGACCATCGGGGCGCCGTCGTAGGACAGGCCGTCGAGCGCGCGCACGGCCTCCGTAGCCGAGGCCGGGCCCTGGCCGAAGCCCGCGGGCTCCTGGTACGCGAAGCGGCGCAGGATCCGGTGCGAGAGGAGCGGGAGGTCGAGGAACGCCGTCCCCGTCACCCACGTCGAGCTGTTCGAGTGGCCGTCGTCGTCGGTGAACGGGAGCTGGTAGACGTAGCTGAGCCCGCTCGCGGCGTCGAAGCCCACGGCGTCGTAGCTGTAGGCCGGGTAGTCCACGGCCTCGTACGGCCCCGGCGACTCGGTATCGGAGAACGTGCCGACGCGCAGGTCCGAGATCGGCGAGGCGCCCTCGTTCGTGACCTCGTAGCGGACGAACACGGCGCCCTCGAGGTCCGCGCGGCGGTACCGGTAGGCGGCCACGTTCAGGCGGAGCCCCTGGAGCGGGTCGGCGTAGCGGCCGGCGCTCCCGCCGTACGGGTCGGTGGAGCAGAACGAGCCCCAGAGCATCTGGTCCCCGTAGACGCGCGGGCTCCCGTCGGCCTCGGTCGGCGCGCCGCGGTCGCGGGGCCACGCCTCCGTGTCGGTGTAGGTCGTGTCGGCGTCGAGGGCGAACACGCCGGTCGGGCCGTCGCCGCAGTCGGTCGTGAAGTTGCTCTCCCAGTAGACGATGCTCGACCGCGTCGTGCCGTCCTGCGTGCCGCCGAGCCACACCCCCGCACGGGAGGACGAGAACGGCGCGAACCCTGCGGGGTTGGGCCCGACGACCCCACGCTGCCATCCGCCGGCCAGTCCCGCGTCGGCGTCGAGGAAGAGCGGGGACTCTCCGAGAGCGAGCGCCGCGCGGTACGTCTGCGCCCGGAGCGGCGCCGTCGCGGCGCCCGGCTCGGGATCCGGCGGCGGGTCCGTGCCCGGGCCGGCCGAGTCGCAGGCGGCGAGGACGAGGATCAGGAGGAGCGGAGCGAAACGGAGCATCGAGGCGGGTGGGACTGGGGCCCACGAATCAACCCACCGTCGCGTGCATGGGGGGCGAAACCACCCCGAACCGTTCGTGTCGACGATGAGCGGGCGTGGGGCGCCCTCAGGCGGCCTCGACCTCGGCCCCGAGGAGCGCCCGCGCGGCCCGCACGATCCCGTCCGGCCCGATCCCGACCTCGTCGTGGAGCTGGCGCTGCGTGCCGTGCTCGACGAACCGGTCCGGCAGCCCGAGGCGGACGACGCGCGTCCCGTCGAGCACGCCCGCGTCGGAGGCCCACTCGACGACGGCCGAGCCGGCGCCGCCGTCGCGGACGCCGTCCTCGAGCGTGACCACGCGGCTGTGGCGGCCGAACACCTCGGTCAGGAGCGCCCCGTCGATCGGCTTGACGAAGCGGAGGTCGTAGTGGGCGGCCTCGACGCCCTCGGCCGCCAGCCGGTCGCACGCCTCGATGGCGTACTGCCCGATGGCGCCGTAGGTCACGAACGCGAGGTCGGCCCCGTCGCGGATCTTCCGGCCCTTCCCGATGGGGAGCGCCTCGAAGCCGTCGCGGAGCGGCATCCCGGTCGCGGCCCCGCGCGGGTAGCGGACGGCGAACGGGCCGTCGTGCTGGAGCGCCGTGTAGAGGAGGTCGCGGAGGTCCTGCTCGTCGAGCGGCGCGGCGACGACGAGGTTCTGGACGGCCCGCATGAAGGCCACGTCGAGCGCGCCGTGGTGCGTCGGCCCGTCGGCGCCGGCGACGCCCGCGCGGTCCATGCAGAACACGACCGGGAGGTCCTGGAGCGCGACGTCGTGGACGACGCCGTCGTAGGCCCGCTGGAGGACCGTCGAGTAGATGGCCGCGAACGGGCGCATCCCCTGCGTCGCGAGGCCGGCCGCGAACACGACCGCGTGCATCTCGGCGATGCCCACGTCGAAGGCCCGGTCGGGCATCTGGGCCATCATCTTGCCGAGGCTGGTCCCCGACGGCATCGCCGCCGTGACGCCCACGACGCGGTCGTCCTGCTCGGCCAGCTCGATGATCGCGTCGCCGAAGACGTCCTGCCACTTGGGCGGCTTGGTGCCGGCCGGCGTGGGCTTGGCGAGGCTTTTGCCCGTGACCTTGTCGAACGGGCTCGACTGGGCGTGCCACTTGACCTGGTCCGCCTCGGCGGGCGCGAAGCCCTTGCCCTTGACCGTCAGCGTGTGGAGGAGGATCGGGCCGCCCAGCTTGCGCACGCGCTGGAGCTGGCGGGCGAGGGCGACGACGTCGTGGCCGTCGACGGGCCCGATGTAGCGGAAGCCGAAGGCCTCGAACAGCATGCCCGGCGTGAGCGCGGCCTTGAGGCCGTCCTCGACGCGCGCCGCCAGCCGCTGGAGGTGCCCGCCGCCGACGCCCTTCAGCTTGTCGAACAGCTCCCAGACCTCGCCCTTGAGCGCGTTCCACTTGCCCGAGGCCGAGAGGGTCGCGAGGTACTCGTGGAGCGCGCCGACGTTGGGGTCGATCGAGATCCGGTTGTCGTTGAGGACGACGAGGAGGTCGGAGTCGGTCGCGCCGGCGTTGTTGAGGCCCTCGAAGGCCAGCCCGCCCGTCATCGACCCGTCGCCGATCACGGCGACCACCTTCTGGTCGGTCCCCTTGAGGTCGCGGGCCTTCGCCATGCCGAGGGCGGCCGAGATCGACGTGCTCGCGTGGCCCACGCCGAACGTGTCGTACTCCGACTCGGACCGTTTCGGGAAGCCGCTCAGGCCGCCGTACGTCCGGTTCGAGGGGAACGCGTCGCGGCGGCCGGTCAGGATCTTGTGGCCGTACGCCTGGTGCCCGACGTCCCACACGAGCTGGTCGGAGGGCGTGTCGTAGGCCCAGTGGAGCGCGACCGTCAGCTCGACGACGCCGAGGCTGGCGCCGAAGTGGCCGCCGTGGACCGACACGATGTCGACGATGTAGTCCCGGAGCTCGTCGCACAGCTGGGGGAGCTGCTCGATGTCGAGGGCCCGGACGTCGGCCGGCGAGTCGATCTGGGCCAGCAGGGGGCCGGGCGAGTGGAGGGGGGCGTCCTGGGGCATGGGCGAGGCGCGAAACGGTCAAAGATACCGGGCGCCCCCTCTCACCTGTCCCGGCCCGGCGGGGTTTCAGGACGTTCCCGCGCGTCCGGCGCCCTCCGACGCGCGTGCGGGCCGGTGCCCGCGGCGGCTTCGCTCAGTTTCCGCCGCCCGTCCGCACCGTCTCCGCCTCGGTGACTACTACGTCGAGGCGGGCGTCGTGGGGCTCGGCGGGCACGGCGGCGACGAGCGCGTCGCCGAACACGACGCCGACGCGGAGCGCGGGCGTCTCGGCGAGGACCGCGTCGTAGAACCCGCCGCCGTCGCCGCGCCGGCTCCCGTCGCGCCCGACGGCGAGGGCCGGGACGAGGACCACGTCGATCGCGCCCGGGGCGACGGGCGGCGCCGTCGGCGGCGGCTCCATGAGCCCCCAGCGGCCCCGGGCGAGCGCGGCCGCCCCGAGGTCCCGCCGGTGCACGCGCGCGCGCTCCCCCGCGACGACCGGGAGGGCGACCACGACGCCGCGCGGGCGGAGCGACTCGGCGAGGGGCCGGAGGTCGACCTCGAAGGGGAGCGGCCAGAACAGGTGGACCGTGCCGGCGGCCCCGACCTCGGGCAGGCTCCGCACGCGCTCCACGATCTGGCGGCTCGCCGCGGCGCGAGCTTCCTCGGGCATCGCCTCGCGGAGCGCGCGGAACCGCGCCCGCCACGCCGCCTTCTCCGCCGACCCCGACTCCGCCTCACCCATGTCCGACACCCGCCTCGACCGCTTCGACGCCTACCGCGCCCGGATGAACGCCCGCATCCTCGATGAGGGCGACCACCTCGGCGTCAAGCGGTTCTTCAACCTCGACACCGCGGCCTACCGCGACGGCGCGCTCGACGGCCGCACCAAGGAGCTCCTGGGCCTCGTCGCGTCGGCCGTCCTCCGCTGCAACGACTGCATCGACTACCACCTCGAGCAGTGCGCCGAGGCGGGCTTCTCCGACGACGAGCTGATGGACGCGCTCAACGTCGCGCTCGTCGTCGGCGGGAGCATCGTCATCCCGCACCTCCGCCACGCGGTCGAGACGATCGACCTGATCCGGGAGCGGGAGGCGGGCTAGCGCCCCGTCCGTGCGGCGCGGCGGCGTCATCGCCGGTGCGCGAACAGCCACTCCATGAGCTCCGTGCCGGCGAGGAGGCGCGGCGGGACGGCGTGCCACAGGCCGTCGACTTCCCAGAACCGGACCGCGGCGCCGGGCTCGGCCCGGAGGCGCTCGATCATCGCGCGGTCCGGGCCGATGGGGTTCGCCGTGTCCGCCGTCCCGTGGACGACCCACAGCGGCGTCCGCGCGACCCGGCCCGCCTCGGTGGCGGCGGGGGGGACGCCGGCGATCGGGACCGCCGCCGCGAACAGGTCGGGCCGGAGGGCGAGCGCGTTCCACGTCGTCGAGGCACCCATCGAGAAGCCGACGGCGTAGATCCGGGCGTCGTCGATCGGCAGCGACTGGCGGAGGCTGTCGACGAGGCCGAGCGCGGTGTGGAGCGGCGGTCCGGGGCGGGAGAAGCGGCCGGGCGTCTCCGCCGGCCCGTTGTAGAGCGCCGACCGCTCCGGCATCTGCGGCGCGAGGACGAACGCCGGGAACCGCTCGCGGACCTCGGGCCGGGCCCACGACTTCGGGAACCGGTCGAGGTGCCCCAGCGCGTCCGTCCCGATCTCGCCCGCCCCGTGGAAGACGACGACGAGCGGGTACCGCCCGCCCGCCTCGACGTCGGCCGGGGGCATCAGCCGGTAGCGGATCGTCGCCGAGTCGTCGGCGAACGTGCCCGCCTCGAACAGGTCCGGGCTCAGCGCCTCGATCGCGGCGACCGTCGCCGCCGCCGCCGCGCTGTCGGCGCCGACGAGGCGCGGGACCCCCTCGGTCCGGCCGGCCTCGGGCGCCGCGCCGGGCGGGCCGGCGCACGCGCCGAGGCCGAGGAGGGCGGCGGAGAGGAGCGAGAGGCGCATCAGAGTTCGAGGTCCTGCCACGCCACGAGCGCGGGGAAGAGGGGGAGGAGGTAGCGCTGGCTCGTCACGAGGTACGGCATCCCGCCGCCGCCCGTGCCCGAGTCGTCGGCGACGTGGCGGCGGACGGTCCGCCGGTGGACCGTCAGGAACGTGCCGTCGGTGGGCGAGTGGAGCGCGTCGTCGGTGGCGGCGACGCGGGCGAGGATGTGGGCGAGGGCGCTCTGGGGGGCGCGGGCCTGGAGGTAGTAGGAACCCGCGCGGGCCGCGTCCATCCCGTCGCGCCGGGCGTTCTCGGCCTCGGCCGCGGCCTCGAGGTCCTGGCGGAAGTCGTCGACGGCGCCCTCGGCGGTCGTGGCGTCGGGCGCGACGTCGGCCGCGAGCCCGAGCGTGGCGCGGAACCGGTCGACGGCCCGGTCCACGTCGGCGGCGTGGATCCGGCGGACGGCCGGGGGGGGCGGGAGGTCGTCGCCGAGGTGGGGGAGGGCGGAGAGGAGCGCGTGCGCGACCGCGTCGAGGCGGCCGGCTCGGTGCGACGGGTGCGCCTCGGGCGGCGACGCCAGCTCGGCCCCGGACTGGAGCACGAGCGGGTCGGCGAGGGCCACGTGCCCGCACGGGGCGCCGGCGTAGTGGTGGCTGAGGTTCTCGCCCGGGAAGACGCGGAGGCCGTCGAGCAGCGGCCCCTTCCCGAGCGCCCGCTGGATCAGGCGGAGCTGGGCCGCCTGGAAGCCCGACGACGGCGTGAGGTGCGCCCGGAAGTGGGCGAACTCGACGCGCGAGAACAGCACGTCGTCGGCCGCGCCGGTCCCCATGAGCTCCATGATGGGCGGGAGGAGCCGCCGCGCGGCGTGGCGGAGCCGGTTCGACGCCGTGATGGCGGGCCGCCAGAACGCCGCCGTCGCCGAGTCGGCGTCGTCGACCTCGCCCTCGGCGAGCGCGAGCGCGACCCGGTCCGCCTCGGGCAGCCCGAGCAGCCGCTCGAACGTGGCCGTGACCACGGCGAGGTCGAACGTCATCTGCTTGAAGACGACCTCGCACAGCTGGTGGACGATCACGAACGCCCGCTCGTCGGGCACCGACGAGGCGGGCGTGCCTGCCCCGAGGAGGTCGCCGAGGCCGAGGTAGCCGGCGTAGTCGAGCCCCAGGCGGCCGTCGGGCCCGGGCGGGTTGACGAGCGGGGCGCCGCGGTCGTCGCGGAGCCGGTTGGCGTCGGCGTCGGCGCGCGTGTCGGGGGCGAGGGCGAAGGCCCACCAGGGGTCGGGCGTCATGGGGGCGGGGCGTCGGGACCGTAGGGTAGCCACGCCCGCCGGGACGCCCCCGTCGTCTCAGGGGTGGTCGTCTCCACACGGGCTCGACCGTTCGGCCGAAACTGCCCGTCCCGCCCGCCGGTAGGAGGCCGCCGATCGACACCGTCCCCCCGTGCGCACGCTCCTCCTTCTCCTCGCCGCGGTCGCCGTCGCGGGGCCCGCGACCGCCCAGCGGGCCTACGACCAGGCCGTCCTCGCCTCGCTCCTCGAGCGCGACGGCGCCGTGCCGGACCGGCCCATCGAGTACCGGCGGTACCGGATCGAGCACGAGTCCGGCAACTCGATCCTCGCCCGGCACGACCTCTACGACCAACTCGGCGAGGGGAACCGCGACCTCGGCCGCGCGCGCCTCGTCATTTCCCAGATCCTCGGCCAGCCCGACGTCACGACGCTCCGGATCGGCGAGTCGATCATCCTGCCCGCCCGCCCGGCCGACTTCGACCTCGCGCCGCTCGCCTACGCGCCGTTCCCGCGCGACTGGCCCGGCGCCGCCGCGATCGAGCGCGCCGTCGTGGTCGACCTGACCACGCAGACGTGGGCGGCCTACGACCACGGCGTCCTGACGCGCTGGGGCCCGGCCTCGACGGGCAAGGCCTCGACGCCCACGCCGACCGGCCGCTACACCATGAACTGGCGCCAGATGGAGCGCGAGTCGACGGAGGCCCCGCCCGGCGAGACGTGGCGGATGCGCTACGTGATGAACATCTACGCGGTCCGCGGCATCCACCTCCACCAGTACAACGTGGTCCCGAGCGGGCCGCCCGAGGGCCACGGTTGCGTCCGCCTCGTCGAGGCCGACGCGCGGTGGCTGTGGGACTGGACCGGCGGCGAGACCACGGCGCCCGGGACCGTCGTCATCGTGCAGGGCACGACGCCGACCTCGACGCCGGTCCGCTTCGTGGACGGCCCGAGCGGGCCGGAGCGCGTGATGGTGAGCCGCCCGGCCGACCCGATGGCCGTGCCCCGCGGCGACCGCTAGACGGCGGGACCCCGCCCGCCTCGGTGCCGAGGCGGGCCGTATGAGGGCGCGCCCGGGCGTCACCGAGGCGCCCCCCAATCTCCGTGGCCCCTTCACCGGCTCGGACGCGGCGGCCTCCTACCTTGGGGTCTGCCTCGTCCGGACCCCCGGGCAGGGCCACGGCCGCACCGGTGGAGGCTTCGGCACCCC
>CAXRFJ010000293.1:0-4366 GCA_964229475.1 Rubrivirga sp. | reverse complement strand
CACGTCGCCCGAGCTCCACGCGCGGATGGCCGAGGCCGCCCGCCGCCGCGCCGTCGAGCACTTCGACCTCGACCGGATCGTGCCGCAGTACGAGGCCCACTACGACCGCGTGGTCGACGCCGTGGGGGTGTAGGGACGGCGCGGCGCTGAGGGCGTCGGGAGGCGAACGGTCCGGAGTCCACCCCGGACGGTCGTGAGGAGGCGGTGATTGGACGGAGCGGGGTCGGGCCGTAGACTCCGGCCGTGCGCCCGGTTTTCCCTTTCTCCGCCCGCCTCGCTGCGCTGGCCCTCGCGTCCGCCCTCCCGGCCGCGGCCCAGCCCGACGCGCCCGCGGCCCCGCCACCCGACGCGCTCGACGCGGCCGTGGTGTGGGCGCCGGCGCCCGGCCTCGTCGTCGCCGTGGCCGACTCCGCCGCGCTGGCGGCGTTCGCGGCCGAGACCGACTTGATCGCCGAGGCCGCCGGCGTCGTGGTCGGCGAGGGCCGGGCGAGCTACTACGGCGAGCGCTTCCGCGGCCGGCGGACCGCCAGCGGCGAACGGTTCGACCCGGACGGCCTCACGGCGGCCCACCGGACGCTCCCCTTCGGCACGCGCCTCCGCGTGACCAACGTCCGCACGGGCCAGAGCGTCGTCGTCCGCGTCACCGACCGCGGCCCGTTCCACGGGTCCCGCCTGATCGACCTGTCGAAGGCGGCCGCCCGGCGGATCGGGATGGTCCGCTCCGGCACGGCGCGGGTCCGAATCGAGCGGCTCTAGGCTGGGTTCGGTAGGGTCTGCCGACGGCGAGACCGAGCGAGCCGGGCCGCCCGCGACACGCGTGACGCAGCCGCGGCCGTCCTCCCGGCGATGGAGCGCGACGCCGCCGGCGGTCCGGAGCGCCGGGCGCAGGCCGGAAGACGCCTGCTGAACCCGGCCTAGCGTTCAGTCCGCCTCGGCGCGGAGCGCGGCGTACTCGGCCCGGAGCGCGTCGGGGTCCACTTCCCACGCCGGGTCGGCGGCGTCCGTCTCGGCCTGGACGGCCGCCAGCGTCGTCGTGCCGAGGCGGTACCAGCGGAGGGCCTCGGCGCGATGGGCCCGGCGGCCGGCCTCGTCCGGCGCCCGCCCCGCGAGGGCGCGGTGGATCCGGGCGGTGTGCCCGTAGGCCGCCCCGAGGTTGCCCCGGCTCACGCCCGACGCGCTCCTCTCGACGACGCCCCGCTGGACCTCGGCACTCGCCTCGCACGGCCCGAGCGCCTCCGCCAGCCGGTCGGCGTCGGCGAGCGTGCGGCACGTAGCGCGGAGGACGGACGCGAGCTTGTTGCCCGCCTCGGCGTTGTCGCGGTCGGCGTCGTAGCGGCGCCGGGCGAGCGCGCGGGCCCGGCCGAGGGCCGCGAGCGCGGCGTCGGTCCGCCCGGCCTCGGCGTGGACCGACGCCAGCGCGCCGAGCGCCCGCTGCGTGGCCTCCTCCCCCTTCCGGTTCGTCGGGTCGTCGCGGCCCATCGCCTCGGCGTAGCGGAGCGACGTCCCGTACGCGTCGGCGACGCCGGGCCGGGCGAGGCGCCGGCGCGCCCGGCCGAGGTACTCGTACGCCATGTGGAGCCCGTACTGGACGCGCGGGTGCCGTGGGTGCGCGCGCTCGAGCCCGTGCAGGAGCGGGAGCCCGTCGGCCTCGACGAGCGCCAGCAGGTCGGCGTCGCGGCCGGCGAACGAGAGGCCGTCGGCGCGGTACGAGAGCGCCCGCCAGCGGTGGAGGGCGAGGCCGAGGTCGTCGGGGGCGGCCTCCGCCAGCGCGGCGAAGACGGCGAGGGCCGTGTCGAGGTGGGCGAGGCCGTCGTCGTAGCGGCCGTCCCAGACGAGGCCCCACCCGTGCTCGCTCCGGATCCGCGCGGCGTCGTGGAGGACGGACGGGTCGGGCGCGGGCCGGTCCGCGAGCGGGGCGAGGAGGGCGAGCGCGCGGCGGCGCATCGCGGCCACGTCGTCGTCGCCGCCGCGCCAGCCGAGGACGACGGCGAGGTGGCCGTAGCTGTTGGCGAGCGCCTGGCGGAGCCGGTCGTCGGTCGAGTCGCGGGCCCACAGCGCGGCGCGGAGCTCGAAGGCCCGGCGGTAGCTCTCCGTCGCGCCCTCGAGGTCGCCGAGGTTGGTGTAGTGCGGGTTGCCCTGGACCTCGCCGATCTGCTCGAACGCCGCCGCGAGGTCGAACTGGAGCGCCGGCTCCGTCCGCCCCTCGCGGTAGAGCGCATCGAGGTACCCCAGTGCGCTGGCGACGAGCGTCCGCCGGGCGGGCGTGGCGCCGGGGAGGTCGCGGATGCCGTCGTGGACGTCGGAGAGGAGCGTGTTCGAGAGCGCGCGGAGGCTCGCGACGCGGCGCTCGGCGATCCGCGCCTGGTGCGTCGCCGCCGCCAGCCCGCCGACGAGCGCGAGCGCGACGAGCACGGTCGCCGCGACGCCGGCCGTGTGCCGCCGCACGAACGCCGCGGCGCGGTAGGCCAGCGTGTCGGGCCGGGCGCGGACGGGCAGCCGGGCGAGGTGCCGCGCGAGGTCGTCGGCGAGCGCGGCGGCGGTCGCGTAGCGCCGGGCCGGGTCCTTCCGGAGCGCCGTCGCCACGATCGTGTCGAGGTCGCCGCGGAGCCGGCGTCGGAGTGCGTCGGGCGTCGCCCCCCGGCGCTCCGCCCGCGCCCGGGCGTCGCCCCCCTCCCGCACGACGTCGCTCGGGGCTGGCGGCGCGGTCTCGCAGACGGCCCGCTCGACGGCGCCCGGCGACAGGCCGCGCAGGTCGTACGGCCGCCGCCCCGTCAGCAGCTCGTACAGCAGGACGCCGAGCGCGTACACGTCGGTGGCCGTCGTGACCGTCCCCCCGCGGATCTGCTCCGGCGCCGCGTAGGCCGGCGTCAGGAGCGGCGTCGTCAGCGTGGCGGCCTCCCCGTCGTCCGCCAGCAGCGTCGCCACGCCGAAGTCGAGCAGCTTGACGCGCGGGGCGGGGCGCCTGTCGGCCGAGGCGTGTGCCCCGGGCCCCGCGCCTCGTCCCCCCTGCCCGACCAGCACGTTCGACGGCTTGAGGTCGCGGTGCACGACGAGCCGCTGGTGCGCGTACTGGACGGCGTCGCAGACGGACCGGAAGAGGGCGATCCGCTCGGGGACCGAGAGCCGGTGGCGGTCGGCGAAGGCCGTGATCGGCTCGCCCGCGACGTACTCCATGGCGAGGTACGGGACGCCCTCCGGCGCGCCGGGCAGCGGGCCGCTCACGCCGCCGTCGAGGAGCCGCGCGATGCCGGGGTGGTTGAGCCCCGCCAGCACCCGCCGCTCGCGCTCGAACCGCCGCACGAGGTCGCCGTCGAGCCCCCCGAGGCGGACCAGCTTGACGGCGACCTCGCGCTCGAACGCCCCGTCGGCCCGCTCGGCGAGGTGGACGACGCCCATCCCGCCCCGCCCGATCTCGCGGACGAGCCGGTACGGCCCGAGCCGCGTCCCGCGCGGGGCCTCGGCCGGCGGCTCCGGGAGCGCCGCCACGAGCGGCGCGTCGAGGAACGGCGTCTCGTCGTCGTGGGCCGCCAGCAGCGCCTCCACCTCGCGGCGGAGCGCGGCCTCGACGCCGGCGAGGCGCGCGGCCCGGTCCGCCTCGGGACGCTCGGCGGTGGCCTCGAACAGCGCCCGCACCTCGGCCCAGCGCGCGGCGTCCATCAGGCCGCGGCGGGCGCGTCGGCGAGCTCGCGCCGGAGCCACGCCCGCGCCGCCTGCCAGTCGCGCTTGACGGTCGCCGCCGAGACGCCCAGCGCCGCGGCGGTCTCGTCCACCGACAGCCCGCCGAAGTGCCGGCACTCGACGACGCGGCACAGGCGCGGGTCGAGCCGCTCCAGGCGGTCGAGCGCGGCGTCCACGGCCAGCGCCTCGTCGAGGCGGGGCGCCGCGAGCCACACGGACGGGTCGAGCGGGAGGTCGGGGAGGCCGCCGCCGCGCTTCGCCGCCGTCCGTCGGCGGGCGGCCCACACGAGCACGCGCCGCATGACGCGCGAGGCCACGGCGTAGAAGTGGGCGCGGTCGGCGAGCGCGGCGGGCGGGTCGGCGGCGAGGGCGAGGAAGGCCTCGTGGACGTGCGCCGTCGTGCAGAGCGTCGGCCCGTCGCGCTCGCGGCGGACGTGGCGGTGCGCCCGCCGCCGGAGCTCGTCGTAGACGACCGGGAGGAGCCGGTCGAGCGCGGCCTCGTCGCCGCCCTGCCACTGGCGGAGGAGGAGCGTGACCTCGGGCGGGGGCATCGGGGCGGACGTAGAGCGATGAAAACGTAGCGCCTAGACCGGACAATCTCAATCGCCGCACTGCATCCTGCGACGCTCCCCGGACCGAGGGGGCAGGTCATTCGAGACGTTCCCCTCCTGGCCAGGCGGGGCCAGGG
>CAXRFJ010000292.1:0-2851 GCA_964229475.1 Rubrivirga sp. | reverse complement strand
CTCGGCGTCCGGTTCGGCCTGGGCCCGCCTCGGGGTCGAGGCGGGGGGACTCGAACGGACAGCGCCCGGCCCCCACGTCGGGAGCCGGGCGCTGGAGCGGGGCTGGCGGCGTGCGCCAGCGGGAGCCGCGTTACTCGGCGGCCGGGAGCTCGGCCGAAGCCGGGACGAGCTCGACCGCGTCCGCCTCGGCGGGCGTGGGGGCCGCGCCGAGGTCGGCGTCCTCGAGCTCGAGCGTCTCGGCCGGCTCGGTCGCCGTCGTGTCGCCGGGGCCCGCGATGAGCGGGGCGATGACGAGGGCCACGACCGAGATCAGCTTGACGAGGATGTTGAGCGACGGGCCCGACGTGTCCTTGAGCGGGTCGCCGACGGTGTCGCCGACGACGGCCGCCTTGTGGACGTCCGAGCCCTTGCCGTACTTCACGCCGTCGAACTCGACGCCGCCCTCGATCCGCTTCTTCGCGTTGTCCCAGGCGCCGCCGGCGTTGGACTGGAAGATGGCCATGAGCACGCCCGTGACCGTCACGCCGACGAGGAGCCCGCCGAGCATGTTCTTGTCGTAGAACCCGATGGCGACCGGGACGATGACGGCGAGGAGCCCCGGGAGGACCATCTCGCGGATCGCCGCCTTCGTCGAGATGTCGACGCAGCGCGCGTGGTCGGCCTTGGCCGTGCCCTCGCGGAGGCCCGGGATCTCGTTGAACTGGCGGCCGACCTCCTTGATCATGTCGCCCGCGGCGCGGCCGACGGCGTTCATGGCCATGGCCGAGAACACGAACGGGAGCATGCCGCCGATGAGGACGCCCGCGAGGATGCGCGGGTCGGCCACGTTGATGGCCTCGATGGCCGCCTGCTGCATGAACGCCGCGAAGAGCGCGAGCGCCGTGAGCGCCGCCGAGCCGATCGCGAAGCCCTTGCCGCTGGCCGCCGTCGTGGTGCCGACCGCGTCGAGCAGGTCGGTCCGCTCGCGGACCTCCGGCGGGAGCTCGGCCATCTCGGCGATGCCGCCGGCGTTGTCCGAGATCGGGCCGTAGGCGTCGACGGCGAGCTGGATGCCGGTGACGGAGAGCATGCCGAGCGCGGCGATCGCGATGCCGTAGAGGCCGGCGAACGTGAACGACCCGATGATGGCGAGGGCGAGGACGACCGTCGGGATGCCCGTCGAGTACATCCCGACGCCGAGGCCGGAGATGATGTTCGTGGCCGCGCCCGTGACCGACTGGCGGGCGATGCCCGTGACCGGCGACGTGTGCGTGGCCGTGTAGAACTCGGTCACGAGGCCGATGATCGTGCCGGCCGCGAGGCCGATGAGCACGGCCCAGAAGACGCCGAGCGACGAGTACGTGAACGTCCCGACGATGGGCGTCGTGGCCGTGAACTCGTCCGGGAGCATGAACCCGATGATGAAGAAGCTCAGGACGGCCATGAGCCCGGCCGCGCCGAACTCGCCGATGTTGAGCGCCCGCTGCGGGTTGCCGCCCTCCTTCACCTTGACGAAGAACGACCCGAGGATCGAGACGACGATCCCGACCGCCGCGATGACAAGCGGGAGAAGGACCGCGCCGAGCTCCATGCCGCCGGCGTCAACGAGGGCCGCGGCGAACGCCGCGCCGAGCACCATCGCGCCGATGATCGAGCCGACGTACGACTCGAAGAGGTCGGCGCCCATGCCGGCCACGTCGCCGACGTTGTCGCCCACGTTGTCGGCGATGGTCGCCGGGTTGCGCGGGTCGTCCTCGGGGATGCCCTCGTAGACCTTGCCGGCGAGGTCGGCGCCGACGTCGGCCGCCTTCGTGTAGATCCCGCCGCCGACGCGCGCGAAGAGCGCGATCGAGGAGGCGCCGAGCGAGAAGCCGGCGAGCACGTTCAGGACGCGCGTGACCTCGGTCGGGTCGAGGACGCCGTCGGGCCCGTCGCACACGCCCGTGTAGATCCCGACCAGGCCGCCGAGGCCGAGCAGGCCGAGGCCGACGACCGAGAGGCCCATGACGAGGCCGCCCGAGAACGCCACGTTGAGCGCCTCGCCGAGCGAGGTCCGCGCCGCGTTCGTGGTCCGGACGTTGGCCTTGGTCGCCACGCGCATCCCGAAGAAGCCGGCGAGCGCCGAGCAGACGGCGCCGACGACGAACGAGACGGCGATGATCGGGCTCGAGTCCGCCCGGCCGAGGTTGGCCAGCAGCAGGAGCGCGGCCACGACGACGACGAAGACGGCGAGGACGCGGTACTCGCGGCGCAGGAAGGCGGCGGCGCCGTCCTGGATGTCGCGGGCGATCTCGGCCATCCGGTCCGTGCCGACGGCCTGGGCGTTGACCCAGCGCGTGCGGAGGAAGGCGTAGCCCAGCGCGAGCAGCCCGGCGATGGGGACGAGCAGGGCGAGAGTGGATTCCATGGTGTGGGGGTGAGCGAGTCGGGTGTCGGCGGGCGAGGGGCCCGTCGGCACGGCGCCTAGCGGCGGTTGTGCCGGTTCATGGCGGCGGTCAGCCCGTGGCGCGCGAAGGTGAGCGCGGCGTCGGCCGCCTCGTCGAGGCCGGCCTCGGCCGCCTCGCGCTCCGCGTCGTCGAACGGGGACAGGACAAAGTCGACCTGGCCGCCGGGGGGGAAGCTATTCCCGACCCCCACCCGCAACCGGGGAAACTCGGTGGAGCCCAGGGCCTCGATCACGCTCTGGACGCCGTTGTGCCCGCCCGCGGAGCCCTTCCCGCGGAGGCGGAGCGCCCCGAGCGGGAGCGCGAGGTCGTCGTAGACGAGGAGGAGGTCGGCGGGGTCGAGCCCGTAGCGGTCGAGGAGCGCGGCGACGGGCGGCCCGCTCCGGTTCATGAACGCGAGCGGCTTCGCCAGCGCCACGGCGGCCGCG
>CAXRFJ010000291.1:0-2278 GCA_964229475.1 Rubrivirga sp. | reverse complement strand
GCCTCCTCACGCCGGGCGACTCGGTCAAGGTCGGCATCATGCCGACGATGATCTTCTCGCCGGGCGCCGTCGGCGTCGTGTCCCGCTCGGGCACGCTGACCTACGAGGCCGTCGACCAGCTCACGCGCGCCGGCCTCGGCCAGTCGACGGCCATCGGCATCGGCGGCGACCCGAGCATCGGGACGACGCACCGCGACGCGCTCCGGATGTTCAACGAGGACCCGGAGACGGAGGCGATCGTGATGATCGGCGAGATCGGCGGGTCGGCCGAGGAGGAGGCCGCGGCCTACGTCAAGGAGAACGTCAAGAAGCCGGTCTTCGGCTTCATCGCGGGCCGCACGGCGCCTCCGGGCCGCCGGATGGGCCACGCGGGCGCCATCGTCTCGGGCGGCAAGGGCACGGCCGAGGCCAAGCTCGAGGCCATGCGCGAGGCCGGCATCACGACGGTCGAGAGCCCGGCCGCCATCGGCGAGACGGTCAAGGCCCACTTCGAGGCCGTCGCGTAGCGGCGGGCCTGCGGGAAGGGGCAAGGGGCAGGGGGCTCGCACCTCGCCTCTTGCCCCTTCCCATATCCCCCTTGCCCCCATGAAGGTCCATCACGCCGAGTTCGCCCTCGCGGCCCCGTCGTGGCAGGCACTGCCGCCGCCGGGCGCGCCCGAGGTCGCGTTCGTCGGGCGGTCGAACGTGGGCAAGAGCAGCCTGCTCAACGCGCTCCTCGGCCGCAAGCAACTCGCGCGCACGAGCTCGACGCCGGGCAAGACGCAGGCGATCAACTTCTACGCCGTCAACCCGAACGCCGAGGGCGCGGTGGACCTGCTCCTCGTCGACCTCCCGGGCTACGGCTACGCCAAGGTCTCGCAGGGGCAACGGGCGGCGTGGCAGCGGCTCGTCGGGCGCTACGTGACCGAGCGGGCCGAGCAGGGCGCGCTCCGCGCCGTCGTCCAACTCGTCGACAGCCGCCACGGGATCACGAAGATGGACGAGGAGCTGCTGGCCCTCATGCTGGAGAGCCCGGCCCCGCACCTCATCGCGCTCACGAAGGCCGACAAGCTCAAGCAGAACGAGCGGAAGAAGGCGGTCCGCGCCATCGAGGAGCACCTCGCGCCCTACGGCCTCTCGCTCCCGACCATGCTCACGTCGTCGGAGAAGAAGCAGGGCCTCCGCGAGCTCTGGGGCTGGATCGACGCGGTGGTGTAGCGGCCGACCCGTTCACGGGCGCGAGAACGAGGAGGGGCCAGAGCTCCCCGACCCCGTCCGCCTCGGCGCCGAGGTGGGGCGAGCCGCGTCCGGCTCACGGGCGCCGCCGGCAGGAGGGCCCCTTCGGCTCCCGCCTCACAGCTTCACCCAGGCGTTCGTCTGCCCGCTGGCGGGGTTCTCGAGGCGGAGCGTGTCGCCGTCGAGGCGGATGCGGAAGCGGCCGTCGTCGGTCGCCCCGTCGATCCACTGGAGCGTGAGCACGGAGTCGCCGAGGACGGCGTAGCGGGCCTCGTAGACCTGGGGCTCGTCGCGGGCGCGCTCGACGATCCGCGCCGTGCCGTCGGCGAAGAACTGGTACCGCATGTCGAGCGAGTCGGGGCCGGCCATCCGCCAGGTGCCGACGTACGGGCCGCGGCCGTCGGCGTCGCACCCCGCGGCGAGCGCGAAGACGGCGAGGAGCAGGAGGCGTCGGAGCACGGGGCGGAGCACGGCGGGGCGTCGTGGGTAAGGTAGCCGCCCCCACGCCGCCCCCCGATGCTTCAAGAGCTCCTCGCGCTGCCGCCCGTCACGCAGTTCTTCCTCACGCTGAACGTCGTGATCGGCGCGTACACGCTGCTCGTGAACCCCGCCCTCATCGACCGGTGGGCGTTCAAGCCGTACCGCGTGGTCCGCGAGGGGGAGTGGAGCCGGTGGCTCACCGCCGGTTTCGTGCACGTCGGGTTCATGCACCTCCTGTTCAACATGATCACGCTGTTCTACTTCGGCCCGCCCATCGAGCGGACGGTCGGGACGTGGCGGTTCCTCGTGATCTACCTCGGCTCGGAGCTGCTGGCGAACGCGCTCACGTACTGGAAGCACCGCGACAGCCCGCAGTACTCGGCCGTCGGCGCGTCGGGCGCGATCTCGGGCGTCCTGTTCTCGTTCTGCCTGTTCGAGCCGTTCGCGCTGCTGTACATCTTCTTCGCGATCCCGATGCCGGCCATCGTGTTCGCCGTCCTCTACGTGGTCCTCTCGATCGACGCCTCGAAGCGCGAGATGGGGCGCGTGGCCCACGAAGCCCACCTCGGCGGCGCGCTGGGCG
>CAXRFJ010000290.1:0-4306 GCA_964229475.1 Rubrivirga sp. | reverse complement strand
CGACCCGGTCCGCCTCGGCGTCGAGGCGGACGTGGACGCGGTGCTCGTCCGCGAGGCCGTGGACGGCGTCGTCCTGAGCGGCTGGCTGGAGGTGCCCGCCGACGGGATCTACACGTTCTGGCTCGCCGACCACCCGCGCTCGCGGCTCCTGATCGACGGCGAGGCCGTCTCGCCCGGGATGCCGTCGGGCGTCCGCCCCGCGCAGCTCGCGCTCCGCGCCGGGCGCCACCGCTTCGGCCTGCGGAGCCTCCACGAGCACCCCCAGCGCGACGCCGCGCTCACGTGGGCCGGCCCCGGCTTCGGCCGCCGGCCCATCGACCCCGCCCTGTTCTCCCACTCGCCCTCCGACCTGTGACCCACCGACTCCCGCTCCTCGCCGTCCTGCTGGCGGGCTGCGCCGCCGCGCCGCAGGCCCAGCCGCCCCCCGAGGCGCCGCCCGCCCCCGCCGCCGGCTGGGCCGCCCAGATGGCCGAGGCCGTCATGGCCCGCCGCCCGCTCGTCCGCGAGCGCTGGGACTACGAGACCGGCACCGTCCTCCGCGGCATCGAGGAGCTCTACGCCGAGACCGGCGACGAGACCTACCACGCCTACATCCGGTCCAACATCGACGCCTACGTCCAGCCCGACGGCTCGATCGAGACCTACCGGATCGGGGACTACAACCTCGACAACATCAAGCCGGGCAGCCTCCTGTTCCTCCTCGACGAGACGACCGACGACCCGCGCTACCGCGCCGCCGCCGACCTCCTCCACTCCCAGCTCGAGGCCCAGCCGACGACGAGCGAGGGCGGCTACTGGCACAAGCAGCGCTACCCGTTCCAGATGTGGATGGACGGCCTCTACATGGCCGAGCCGTTCGCCGTCGACTACGCGCTGACCTACCTCGACGGCGCGGCCCGCGACGAGGCGCTCGACCACGCCGCGCTCCAGTTCCTCCTCGCCGCGCGCTACCTCCGCGACCCCGCGACGGGGCTCTACTGGCACGGCTGGGACGAGGCCAGGGAGCAGCTCTGGGCCGACCCCCGGACCGGCCGCTCGCAGGAGTTCTGGGGCCGCGCGATGGGCTGGTACGCCATGGCCCTCGTCGACGTGCTCGAGGACTTCCCCGAGGCGCACCCCGACCGCGGCGCGCTCCTCGACCTCCTCGAGGACTACGCCGAGGCGGTGGCGAACGTGCAGGACCCGGTGTCCGGCGTCTGGTGGCAGGTCCTCGACAAGCCGAACTGGGAGGGCAACTACCTCGAGTCGTCGGTCTCGGCCATGTTCACGTACGCCCTCCTCAAGGGCGTCCGCCTCGGGCTGCTCGACCGTGACGCCTACCTGCCTCGCGCCGAGCGGGCCTATCACGGCCTGATCCGCGAGTTCGTCCGCCCCGGCGACGACGGCCACATCAGCCTGACGCGGGTCGTCAGCGTCGGCGGGCTGGGCGGCGACAACGACCGCGACGGGACCTTCGAGTACTACCTCTCCGAGCCCGTCGTCGCCGACGACCCCAAGGGCGTGGGCCCGTTCATCCTGGCCAGCCTCGAGATGGAGCGCCTCGGCCTCCTCCCGCAGTAGACCGATGCGCACGCTCCTTACGCTCGCCCTCCTCGCCTCGGCGGCCGCGTCGGCCCAGCCGGCCGTGACGGTCACCGTCCAGAACCCGACCGCCGTCGCCCGCCCCGACGAGGTCGTCGAGGTGGACTGGGCCGCGCTCTCGGCCGCCCTGCCCGGCGTCACGGCCGAGGCCGTCCGCGCCGGCGACGCGTCCGGCGCCGAGCTCGTCTCGCAGGCGCTCGACCTCGACCGGGACGGGACGCCGGAGCACCTCCTCGTGCTCACGAACCTCTGGCCGAACGAGACGCAGGCGGTCCGCGTCGAGGCGGCCGAGCCGACGACGGACGCCGCCGCACGCGTCCACGTCCTCCACGACGCCTACCGCGACGACATGGCGTGGGAGAGCGACCGCGTCGCCTGGCGGACCTACGGCAAGGGCCTCTGGGAGGCCGACGAGTTCGAGCCGCTCGTCTCGTCCGGCGTCGACGTGTGGCTCAAGCGGACGCACGCGCTCGTCACCGAGGCGTGGTACGCGAAGGGCCACGACGCCTACCACGTCGACACCGGCGAGGGCGCCGACTTCTACTCGGTCGGGACCACGCTCGGCGCCGGCGGGACCGGCGTCTGGGCCGACGGCCAGCTCTGGCGCGCCGAGAACTTCGACGCCTGGCGGATCCTCGCCGACGGGCCGATCCGGGCCGTCTTCGAGATGGACTACGGCCCGTTCGACGCGGGCGGGACGGAGGTCGCCGAGACGAAGCGGATCACGATCGACGCCGGGCGCCACCTGTTCCGGCAGGAGGCGACGTACAGCGCGGCCGTCCCCGCCGTGGTCGGGCTCGTCGACCGGCCCGAGGGCGTCGTGTCGTCGTCGCGGCCGGGCGACGCGTGGACGTGGTTCGCGATGTGGGGCCCGGTGGAGCGGAAGAACGGCGGCCACGGCGAGCTCGGCACGGCCGTGATCGTCCCGACGGCCGGCCTCGAGCGGATCGCCCGCGAGGGGCGCCACGACCTCGCCCTCGTGCCGGCCACGCCCGGCGAGCCCGTCGTCTCGTACGCTGGCGCCGGCTGGACCGCCTCGGGCGACGTCGACTCGGTCGAGGCGTGGTGGGCGCTCCTCGACGCCGAGGCCGCCCGCCTGGCCTCGCCCGTCGTCGTGACCGTCGGCGAGTAGCCGCCCCGCCCGCCTCGGCGCCGAGGCCGAGGGCCCCAGACCTCCGACCCCATGACCGTCCGCTCGACCGCCCCGTTCCTCGGCCTCGCGCTGCTGGCGGTGCTCGCCGGCTTCGCGTGGGCGCCGCGGCCCGTCCACGTGTTCGTCGCGGGCGACTCGACGGCGGCCGAGAAGCGCGCCGAGCGCCGGCCCGAGACCGGCTGGGCGGAGCGGCTCCAGGGCTACTTCGACCCCGACGACGTCCGCGTGGTGAACCTCGCGCGGAACGGGCGGAGCACGCGGACCTTCCTCAGCGAGGGCCGCTGGGCGTCGCTGCTGGAGGAGGTCCAGCCCGGCGACTACGTCGTCATCCAGTTCGGGCACAACGACCAGTCCGAGAGCAAGCCCGACCGCTACACGCCGCCCGACGCGTTCCGCGCCAACCTCCGCCGCTTCGTCGCCGACGTCCGCGAGCGGGACGCGACGCCGGTGCTGATGACGCCCATCGTCCGCCGCCGCTTCGACGACGCGGGCCGGTTCTACGACGTCCACGGCGACTACCCGGACCTCACGCGGGCCGTCGCGGAGGAGACCGGCGCGGCGCTCGTCGACCTGCACCGGACGAGCGAGGCGGCGCTCCGCGAGTGGGGCGCCGAGGGCTCCAAGGACCTGTTCCTCATCCTCGCGCCCGGCGAGCACCCGAACTACCCCGACGGGCTCGACGACAACACGCACGTCTCGCCGCTCGGCGCGAGCGTCATGGCGCGGCTCGCCGCCGAGGGGATCCGCGACGCCGGGCTCGGCCTGGCCGAGCACCTCCTCCTCGACGCCCCGCCCGCGTGGGACGCCGTCGTCGGCGACCCGGCCGGCCTGACGGCGTCGACCTCGCAGTTCGGCGCCGAGGCCGAGGGCGCCCGGCGGTTCGTGACGATCGGCGCGGCGCTCGCCGCGGTCCCGGCCGAGCGCGACGGCCCGTACCGCGTGCTCGTCGCCGACGGCCGCTACCGCGAGAAGCTGACCGTGACGGCGCCCGACGTCCACCTCGTCGGCCATAGCCGCGACGGCGTCGTCCTCACCTACGACGACGCGGCCCGGACGCCCGGCCCCGACGGCGAGCCCGTCGGCACGGCGGGCAGCGCGACGCTGACGGTGGCGGCGCCGGGCTTCCGCGCCGAGACGCTGACGATCGAGAACGCCTTCGACTACCCGGCCGCGGCGGCGGCCGAGGAGAACAACCCGAGCGGCGCGCAGGCCGTCGCCGTCCGCCTGGCGCCGGGCAGCGACCGCGCCGTCGTCTCGGAGGTCACGAGCACCGGCTTCCAGGACACGGTCCTCGCCGACGCGGGCCGGGCCTACGTCTGGCGCTCGCTCGTCGCCGGCCACGTCGACTTCCTCTTCGGCGCCGGCCAGGTCGTGTTCGACGAGGCCACGATCCTCTCGCGCGACCGCGCCGACAAGGACCCGACCGGCTACGTCACTGCCCCGAGCACGCGGATGGGCCACCCGTTCGGCTTCCTGTTCGTCGACAGCCGGTTCGAGAAGGAGCCCGGCGTGCCGGCCGGGTCGGTCGGCCTCGGGCGGCCGTGGCACGCGGGCAACGACACGGCGGCCATC
>CAXRFJ010000289.1:0-5148 GCA_964229475.1 Rubrivirga sp. | reverse complement strand
CCTCGGCGTCACGCGCGCGGCCTCGCCGGTCGACCTCGCCCGGCAGTCCGACGCGGTGACGGTCCACGTGGCCTCGACGCCCGCCACGCGGCACCTCGTCGACGCCGCCTTTCTCGCGGCGCTGCCCGACGGCGCCGCGCTCGTCAACACGGCCCGCGCGGACGTGGTGGACGAGGCCGCGGTCGCGGAGGCCGTCGCCGCCGGCCGGCTCCGCTACGCCACGGACGTGCCCGCGGGCGAGCCTGCCGACAAGCAGGCCGACTTTGCCCACCCGCTCGCCGAGGCGGCCTACATCACGCACCACGTCGGCGCCTCGACCGACGAGGCGACGGAGGCCATCGGGCGCGAGGCCGCGCGCGTGATCCGGACCTACGCCGAGACGGGCCGCGTGCCGAACAACGTGAACCTCGCGGCCAAGACGCCCGCGACGCACCTCCTGACGGTCCGCCACCTCGACCGCGTCGGCGTGCTGGCGGGCGTGCTCGGCGAGGTCCGCGAGGCCGGATGGAACGTGCAGGAGATGGAGAACCTCGTGTTCGAGGGCGCCGAGGCCGCCTGCGCCCGGATCCGCGTCGACACCGGCGGCGGGGCGGACCCCGAGGGCGCGCTCGGCGCGATCCGCGGCGTCGAGCACGTGCTCAACGCGACGGTCCTCGCCCTCTGAGGGGTCCCGCCTCGGCGCCGAGGCGGGCTATCGCTCGACGGGCGCGCCGGCCGCGGCGAGGTCGTTGAACCCGCCCGCGTTGACGACGCGCTCGAAGCCCATGTCCTCCAGCACGGCCGCGGCCCGGCCGCTGCGGACGCCCGAGGCGCAGTAGAGGTAGACCGGCTCCGCCCGGTCGAGCGACGCCATTCGCTGCTCAAAGCCGGCGTCGAACACGTCCGCGTGGAGCGCCCCGGCCACGTGCCCGCCCGCGTACTCCTCGCCGGTCCGGACGTCGACGACGGTCGCGCCGCCCTCGATGGCCGCGACGACGTCCTCGACCGGCTCGGTCGCGCCGCCGGTCAGCATCTGGTAGGCGACGAAGCCGACGACGGCGAAGACTGCGAAGACGGCGACGGTGCGGGTCATGGCGTCCAGAGGGTGCGGGCGAGCGCGAACGTACGGCCGTCGGCCGCTCGTGCGAGGCGGTGGGCGCGGGCGCCGTCGACGAGCGGGCCGGCCTCGCTCACGACGTCGTCGCCGTAGACGGCCTCGGACTGGTAGACCACCTCGATCTCGCGGAGGCCGTCGGCGGAGGGCAACGCCTCCAGGGCCCACTCGAGAAACCGGACGTTGTTGGCGTGGCCGACGCGGTCGAGGTCGGAGCGGCGGACGTGGAACGTGCGGGCGTGCTCGACGGCCTCGGGCGCCTCGGGCGCGGCCTCGAACGAGAGCACGTCCTCCGGCTCGGCGGGCCCGAACCGCTCCAGGCCGGCCGGCAGGCGGACCGGCCGCCGCCGCTCGACGTCGATCACGAACCACGCGCTGGTCCCGATGGCGAGCACGTCGCCGGCCTCGCTCCGGAGCCGGTAGTCGCGGTACGCCTTGAGCCGGTCGCGCCCGCTCGGCCACGTCTCGACTTCCACCGCCTGACGCATGTGCGGCAGCCCGTCGAACCGCAGCCTCAGGCGGTGCAGCACCCACGTCCCGACGGAC
The DNA here is from genome assembly GCA_964229475.1 of Rubrivirga sp. Classification (GTDB taxonomy): domain Bacteria; phylum Bacteroidota; class Rhodothermia; order Rhodothermales; family Rubricoccaceae; genus Rubrivirga. The sequence continues at coordinate 3,509 of CAXRFJ010000289.1, read as the reverse complement.
CCGTCGAGGACGAACGTCTCGACGCCGCCGGACCGCGCGTGCTCGCCGGCCGCCTCCTGGAAGTAGTCGGCGACGGTGAGCACGGAGGCCCGCTCGTCGGGCCCGACCTCGTAGGCGCGGACGGTGAACCCGTGCCGCCAGACCTCGGGGGCGCCGGCCACTACGACGCGGTGAGGGTGGCGTCGAGCGTGATGTCGGCGGCGCGGAGGACCTTCGACAGCGGGCAGTTCTCCTTGGCGTCCTCGGCGATCCGCTGGAACTCGTCGTCGGCGATGCCGGGCACGTCGGCGTCGAGGACGAGATGGATCGAGGGGATCTCGAACCCGCCCTCGACGCGCTGGAGGTGGACTTCGGCCCGCGTCTCGGCGCGCGCCGGGGGGTGGCCCGCCTCGGCGAGCGCGTGGGAGACGGCCATCGTGAAGCAGCCGGCGTGCGCGGCGCCGAGGAGCTCCTCGGGGTTGGTGCCGCTCGTCCCGCCCTCGTCGCCGAAGCGGGTGTCGAACGAGTACGGCGTCTCGGAGAGCGTGCCGGTCTCGGTGGAGATGGCGCCGGAGCCGTCGGAGAGGGCGCCGGACCAGTGGGCGGTGGCGGTGCGGGTCGTCATCGGGGAGAGCGGGAGGGAGGAGGGGACCGGGCGTACTCGGCGGGCGCGCCCCGGGTTCGGCGGCGGGCGGGCGCGGTCCCCGGCGGCCCCTAAGACATGTGCGGAGGGCGGCGTGGGGGACGGCCGCAAGCGCTTCCGGAACGGAACCGTCGGACCGGTCGCCCCCTCTCACCGGCCCCTCTTTCCCACCCACCCCCGAACCCATGGCCGACTATTCCGACCGCCCGCTCATGACGGGCACCTACCGCGACTACGCGCAGGCCGACCGCGCCTACGCCGACCTCCGTGACCGCGGCTACACCGACGACGACATCCACGTCATCATGTCGGAGGAGACGAAGAAGCACTACTACGACCGCGACGTGAGCGAGGTCGAGATCAAGGAGGGCTCGAAGGCGATGGAAGGCGCCGGGGCCGGCGCCGCCATCGGCGGGACCGCCGGCGGCATCCTCGGGGCCATCGCCGGCGTCGGCGGGGCGGTCCTGATCCCGGGCATCGGCGCGATCGCCGGGCCCCTCGCGGGCGCCCTCGCCGGGGCCGGCGCGGGCGGCGCGGCCGGCAGCCTCGTCGGCGCGCTCGTCGGGGCCGGCATCCCGGAGGAGACGGCCCACGCGTACGAGAAGGACGTCGAGAACGGCGGCGTCGTGATGGGCGTCCACCCGCGCGACGACGACCGCGACTACGTCCGGAGCCGGTACGACGAGTACGGCGCCGAGAACGTGTACTACAACGACCCGGCGGTCGTCTGATCGGTCGCCGAACGGCGTCGGGCTCCGCACCGGCTCGACGGGGAGACCCGGGCTCCGGCCCGGGCCTCTTTTGTGGGTCGGTCCGCCTCGGTGCGCCGGTGGCGTGACCGGGGGGGCGCGGCGGGCTACCGCGCCTGGCGGATCGCCTCGACGGCCGCCTCGTCCTCCAGCGCCGTCACGTTGCCGAGGTCGCCGCCGAGGTGGGCAGCCCGGATCACGCGGCGCATGACCTTCGCGTTGCGCGTCTTGGGCAGCGCGTCCACGAAGTAGACGGCCTTGGGGCGGAGCGCCTTGCCGAGCGCGTCCGTCACCCTGCCCACGAGCGCGTCGCGCAGGGCCTCCGTCTCGGCCACACCGTCGCCGAGGCGGACGAAGGCGACGACGGCCTGCCCCTTCACGTCGTCGGGCACGCCGACGGCCGCGCTCTCGAGGACCTCCGGCGCGGCGTTGAGCGCGGCCTCGACCTCGGCCGGCCCGAGCCGCTTGCCCGCCACCTTGATCGTGTCGTCGCTCCGCCCGAGCAGGAACCACTGGCCGTCGGCGTCGACGGCCGCGAAGTCGCCGTGGACCCAGAGGCCGGGCGTCCGCGCCCAGTAGGCCGCGTGGTAGCGCTCGTCGCTCTCGTCGCCCCAGAACCCACGCGTCATCCCGATCCACGGCTGGCGGATCGCGAGCTCGCCGACCGCGCCGCGGACGGGCTGCCCGGCCTCGTCGACCACGTCGGCGTCCATGCCGAGGACGGGGCCGGAGAACCCGGTCGGCTTGAGGGGCTGGACGTGGTTGCCGCACACGATCCCGCCCGAGATCTCGGTCCCGCCCGAGTAGTTGAGGATCGGCTTGTCTGACTCCAGGACGTTCGCGAACAGCCAGCGCCAGCTCTCGGGGTCCCACGGGCTGCCGGTCGACCCGACGGCCCGCAGCGCGCTCAGGTCGTGGGCCTCGACCGGGCCGGTCCCGTGCGGCATGAGGGCCCGGACGAGCGTCGGCGAGAGGCCGAGGAGCGTGACGCCGTGCCGCTCGCAGATCGCCCACGTCCGGTCGGGCGCGGGGAAGTCGGGGGCGCCGTCGAAGAGGACCATCGTCGCGCCGTTGAGGAGGGCGCCGAACACGAGCCAGGGGCCCATCATCCAGCCCATGTCGCTCATCCACCAGACGACGTCGCCCGGGCGGACGTCCATTGGGTGGCGCATGTCCTGCGCGGCCTTGATCGGGAAGCCGCAGTGCGTGTGGACGGCGCCCTTCGGCGTGCCCGTCGTGCCCGACGTGTAGATGAGGAGGCACGGGTCCTCGGCCGCCGTGTCCGCGCACCCCGTCGCCGACGACTGGCGGCCGACCTCGAGGAGCCGATCCCACGGCACGTCGCGGCCCTCGACGTGCGGCGTGCCGATGAGCTCGTCGCCCATCCGGTCGACCACGAACACGTGGCCGACGCTCGGGACCTGGGCGAGGGCCTCGTCGGCCGTCGCCTTCATGGGGACCGCCCGGCCGCGCCGCGGGGCCCCGTCGGCGACCACGAGCGCTTTCGCCCCACCGTCCGCGAGGCGCGTCGCGACGGCCTCGGCGCCGTAGCCCGAGAAGAGCGGCAGGATGACGCCGCCGATCCGGGCGACGGCGAGGAAGGCGACGACGATCTCGGGCGTCATCGGGAGGTAGAGCCCGACGGCGTCGCCCGCGCCGAGGCCGTGCGCGCGGAGGCCGGCGGCGCACGCCTCGACCTCGGCGTGGAGCTCCCGGTACGTCAGCGTCCGCGTCGCGCCCTCCTCGCTCTCGTAGCGGATCGCGTCGCGCTCCCACGTCTCGGTCCCGGCCCACCGGTCGAGGCCGTTGTGGACGACGTTCATCCGCCCGCCGACGCACCAGCGCGGGCGCTCGATGCCGCTGGAGGCGTCGAGGACGCGGGTGTACGGCCGGCTGAACTCGATGCCGAGGTCCTCCATCACGAGGTCCCAGAACCGACCGACGTCGTCGAGTGCCCACCGCTCGAGCGCAGCGTAGCCGTCGAGCCCGAGGCGCGTCCAGAGCCGCGCGAGGTTCGTGTCGGCGACGTGCTCGGGCGAGGGGCGCCAGGCGACGGGCTGGCCGAAGGGGAACGGGTCGGGCATGGGGGAGAGGGGAGGGGCGCCCCAAGGTACCGGGCGCCGACGCGGTCCCCTCGG
>CAXRFJ010000288.1:0-2749 GCA_964229475.1 Rubrivirga sp. | reverse complement strand
CGTGCCGGTCCGCCAGCGTGCCCGTCGGGGTGGAGTCGGCGGCCGACCGGGCCACGCCGCTCCGCCTCGACGCGGCCGTCCTCCGGTCGCAGATCGTCGCCCGCGACTCGGCCCTCTTCGCCGACCTCGCCCTCGGGTCGTTCCACGTCCTCGCGCCCGGTGGGCTGGTCGAGGACAAGCGCCGGGCGATCGCCGGGATCGCCGCGTGGGACGCCACCGACCTCGAGGTGTCCGGCGCGGAGGTCGTTCTCCACGGCCCCGTCTCGCTCGGGACGGCCCGGCTCGACATCGACGGCGAGATGCGGCCCGTCGGCCGCTGGGGGGCGCTGAAGACCCTCAGCACGTGGGGCCGCGAGGGCGGCCGGTGGCGCCTCCTGTCCCGGTCGCGGACGCCGTGCCTCGGCCGGCTGGTCGAGATGGGGCGGTGCTGACCGGGCGGTCCGCCCGCCGCGGCGGCGAGGCGGGCGGGGGGGCGCCGCGCCCCGGTCAGGCCAGCGCCTCGACCTCCTGCGCCAGCCGCTCCCAGCGGCCCATGAGCGCCTTCAGCTCGGCCTGCGCGGCTTGGAGCGTGGTCATCGTCTTCTGGAACTCGTCGGGCTTCGCGTAGAGCTCCGGGTCGGCCATCCGGGCCTCGAGGTCGGCGACGGAGGCCTCCTTTTCCTCGACCTGCTGCTCCAGCAGCTCGAGCGCGCGGGCGGCGAGGTCCGGGCCGAGCTCCCGGGCAGGCGGGACCGTCCCGTCCTGCATCATGCGGTACAGCTTGTTGCGGGCCTCGGCCTCGCGGCGCTTGTCCTCCTTCGACTTCTTGCCGCCGGACGACTTCGCCGCCGGCTTCGGCGCGGGGGCCGGCTTGGCCCGCTGGGGCGTCCCCGCCGAGCCGTCGCCCGAGGCGGGCGGGCCGAGCTTCGAGGCCGTCCCGTGCTCACGCTGCCACTGCGTCTCGGAGTACGTCCCGCGGTAGGTCTGGACCGTCCCCCGCTCGACGTACCAGATCGACTCGGCCACGGCGTCGATGAACGCGCGGTCGTGCGACACGAGGACGAACGTGCCGGTGTACTGGCGGAGCGCCTCGGCGAGGACGTTCTTCGAGACGATGTCGAGGTGGTTCGTCGGCTCGTCGAGGACGAGGACGTTGGCCGGGGAGAGGAGCGTCCGGGCGAGGGCGAGCCGGGAGCGCTCGCCGCCGGAGAGGACCGAGACCGACTTCTCGACGGCGTCGCCGGTAAAGAGGAACGCGCCGAGGATCGAGCGGAGCTCGGTTTCGGAGTGCCCCCGCGACTTCTCGCGGAGCGACTGGAGGACGGTGTGCGACGGCTCCAGCGCCTCGGCCTGGTGCTGCGCGAAGTGGGCCATCTCGGCCCGGCGGTCCTGGGTCCGCTCGCCCTCGAACGACTCCGTCCCGAGGAGCATCCGCGCGAGCGTCGACTTGCCGGCGCCGTTCTTGCCGACCAGCGCCACCTTGTCGCCGCGCTCGAGCTGGAGCGGCCCGGCCCGGTCGAACACGTGCGTGACGCCGCCCTCCGGCGCGGGGTACGTCTTGGAGAACTCCGTCAGCTCGACGACCTGGCGGCCCGACGGCGGCGGCTCCGGGAACCGGAAGTGCATCGACGAGGCCTCGGGCGGCGGGGGCGGGATCCGCTCCATCCGCTCGAGCATCTTGATCCGGCTCTGGGCCTGCTTCGCCTTCGTGGCCTTGGCCCGGAAGCGGGCGATAAAGCGCTCGGCCTCGGCGATCTCCTTCTGCTGGTTGTCGTAGCGGGCCTGCCAGTGGGCCCGGCGCTCCTGGCGCGCCTCGAGGTAGAACGCGTAGTTCCCCGCGTAGGCGTCGATCTGGCCGCGGATGAGGTCGGCCGTCGACGTCGTCATCCGGTCGAGGAAGTATCGGTCGTGGCTGACGAGGACGACGGCGCCGGGGTACGTCGTGAGGTAGCCCTCGAGCCAGTCGATCGACTCGATGTCGAGGTGGTTCGTCGGCTCGTCGAGGAGGAGGACGTCGGGCTGGCCGAGGAGGAGGCGGGCGAGGGCCACGCGCATCCGCCAGCCGCCGGAGAACGTCGAGAGCGGCCGGCGCATCTCCTCGTCGGAGAACCCGAGGCCGGAGAGGATCGTCGCCGCGCGGGCCTCGGCCGTGTGGGCCTCGCGCGTGACGAGGCGGTCCTGGATGCGCGAGAACCGCTCGACGAGGGCGAAGTAGGCGTCGGAGGTGTGGTCCGGGTGGGCCTCCATCTGGCGCGTGAGGTCCTCGGCCTCGGCCTCGAGGCGGAGCACGTCGTCGAAGGCGTGGAGCGCCTCGTCGAGCGGCGAGATCGAGAGGTCCTCCTCCTGGGTGTCCTGGCGGAGGAACCCGATCGACGCGCCGCCTTCGTAGAACACCTCGCCGCCGTCGACCGACTGCTCGCCGGCGATGACGCGGAGGAGCGTCGACTTGCCGGCCCCGTTCGGCCCCACGAGCCCGGCGCGCTGGCCGGCCGTGACGGTCCAGCTCAGGCCGTCGAAGAGGACGCGCCCGCCGAAGGCGAGGTGGAGGTCGCGGAGGACGAGCATGGGCCGGGGGGGAGTCGGGCGGAAGCTAGCCCGCCGCTGCGGCCGGACGGGCGAAGACGCCGCGGAACGGGGAGCCGGGGGTGGCAGGGCGTGGGGCCTCCGGCGGGCACCGGCCGCCGCGCCGCCGGCCGCCGCACCGGATCCGGGATCCCCGGAGCAGGGGAGGGCGGTACGGCGGCGGACGGCTACACTCGGGCTCCTCCCC
>CAXRFJ010000287.1:0-9466 GCA_964229475.1 Rubrivirga sp. | reverse complement strand
ACGGCGCTCTACGGCACGGCCGTCCACGCCGAGACGACGGGGGCCGGGCCCGCCGAGGCGGCGGCCCTCCACGCCGCCGCCGCGACGAACCGGGTCTGGGTCGCGCAGGAGGCCGTCTCGCACGCCCGCCAGCACGGCCGCGCCGCGCACGTCCGCGTCGTCCTCGTCCGCGGCGCCGACCGGCTCCGCCTCCGCATCGAGGACGACGGCGTCGGCTTCGAGCCGGCCGGCCTCGACGGCCAGACGGCCGAGGGCGCCGCCCGCGACGTCGGCGCGCCGGCCCGGCCGGCCGACCAGCGCGGCATGGGCCTCCGCATCATGCACTACCGCGCCCACCTCGCCGGCGGCGCGCTCGAGATCCGCCCCGGCGCCGAGGGCGGGACCGTCGTCACGTGCGCCGTCCCGCTCCGGAGCTCCGGCTTCCACGCCCCGCCATGACCCGCATCCTCCTCGTCGACGACCACCCGCTCCTCCGCCAGGGCATCGCCATGACCATCGAGGCCGAGCCGGACCTCCAGGTCGTCGCCCAGGCCGGCGACGCCGACGAGGCGCTGGCGCGCTTCGCCGAGGCCGCGCCGGACCTCGTGATCACCGACATCTCGCTGCCGGGGGCCAACGGGCTCGAGCTGATGAAGAACCTCCTCACGCTCCGCCCCGAGCTCCCCGTCCTCGTGGTCTCGCGCCACGACGAGGACCTCTACGCCGAGCGGGCGATCCGCGCCGGCGCCCGCGGCTACGTCTCGAAGCTGGCGGCCGGCGACCAGATCGTGGCGGCCATCCGGCGCGTGCTCCGCGGCGGCATCCACCTCTCGGAGGCGCTCAAGGACCGGATGCTGTTCGGCGCGGCGGCCGGCGTGAAGGACGCGACGCAGACGCCGCTCGAGGTCCTCTCCGACCGCGAGCTCGAGGTGTTCGAGATGACGGGCCGCGGGATCCCGACGCGCGAGATCTCGGAGCGGCTCCACCTCTCCGTCAAGACGGTCGAGAGCTACCGCTCGCGGCTGAAGGCGAAGCTGGGGCTCCAGAACGGGACCGAGCTCATCAAGCACGCCGTGGCCTGGGTCGAGGGCGAGGGCAGCGGGCGCCAGCCGGCCGCCTAGCCCCCTCCGCCTCGGCCCCGAGGCGGGCACGCTCAGGCCTCGCGGTAGGCCAGCAGGCGGAGCGCGTTGACCACGACGACGAGCGTGCTCCCCTCGTGGAGCGCCACGGCCGGCCCGATGCCGAGCCCGAGGATCGTAGCGGGCACGAGGAAGGCGACCATCCCCAGGCTCAGCCACAGGTTCTGGCGGATGATCCCGCGCGTCGTCCGACTGAGCCCGACGGCGAACGGGAGCTTGCGGAGGTCGTCGGCCATGAGCGCCACGTCGGCGGTCTCGAGGGCCACGTCGCTCCCGGCGGCGCCCATCGCGATGCCGACGGTCGCGTTCGCGAGCGCCGGCGCGTCGTTGACGCCGTCGCCCAGCATGGCGACCTCGCCGCGCGCGCGGAGTTGCTGGACCGCGGCCACCTTGTCGTCGGGCAGGAGGTCGCCGCGCGCCTCGTCGATGCCGACCTCGCGGGCCACGGCGTCCACGACGGCCTGGGCGTCGCCCGAGAGCATGACGGTCGTCTCGATGCCGAGGGCGTGGAGCCGCCGGATCACGTCGCGGGCCGATTCGCGCGGGGTGTCCATCAGCCCGATCAGGCCGAGCGCGCGGCCGGCGCGGCGGACGAGCATCGTCGAGCGGCCGTCGGCCTTGAGCTGGCGGTCGCGCTCCAGCAGCGCCTCCGGGGCCGGCGCGCCGCCGTCGAGCGTGAAGAGCGCCGGCTTGCCGACCTCGACCGTCTCGCCGCCGAGGCGGGCGCGGACGCCGTGGCCGGTCACGCTCTGGAGGTCTTCGGCGCCGAGGTCGCCCGCGCGGTCGCCGAGGTCCCGCGCGACGGCCCGCGCGAGCGGGTGTTCGCTGAGGCGCTCGACGGCGACGACGGTTTCGACCAGCTCCGCCTCGGCGACGCCCTCGGCTGGGATCACGTCGGTCACGCGCGGCTCGCCCTCGGTGAGCGTCCCGGTCTTGTCGAAGGCGATGGCCCTCAGCCCGCCGAGCGCCTCGAGGGGCCCGCCGCCCTTGACGAGCACGCCGCTCCGCCCGGCCCGCGCCACGCCGCTCAGCACGGCCGACGGCGTCGCGATGGCGAGCGCGCACGGGCTCGCGGCCACGAGCACGGCCATCGCCCGGTAGAACGACTGGGCGAACGTCTCGTCCACGACCACCCACGCGAACAGGAGCAGGACCACGAGCGCCAGCACGGCCGGCACGAAGATCCGCTCGAACCGGTCCGTGAAGCGCTGCGTCGGCGAGCGCTCGGTCTCGGCCTCGGCCACCATCTGGACGACGCGGGCCAGCGTGGTCTCGCCGGCCGGCCGGGTCACGACGACGTCGAGCGCGCCGGCCCCGTTGAGCGTCCCCGCGAACACGCGGTGCGCGGCGTCCGCGCCCTCCGGGTCCGCCAGCGCGGCGGCGAGGTCGGGAGCGGGCCGCTTGTCGACGGGCACGCTCTCGCCCGTCACGGGCGCCTGGTCGACCGCGCTCGTCCCGGTCGCCACGATCCCGTCGGCCGCGAGCCGCTCGTCCGGCCGCACGACGACCGTGTCGCCCACGCGGAGGTCTTCGACCGGCACCTCCGCCTCGGCGCCGTCGCGGCGGACGCGGGCCGTCGCCGGGGCGAGGTCCGCGAGGGCCTCGATGGCGCGGCGCGCGCGGCCCATGGCGTAGCCCTCGAGCGCGTGGCCGATGGAAAAGAGCGCGAGCAGCAGCCCGCCCTCGAACCACTCGCCGAGCGCCGCGGCGCCCGCCGCCGCCACGAGCATCAGGAAGTCGATCTCGAACCGCCCGGCGCGGACCGAGTCCCACGCCTCGCGGACGGTGAACCACCCGCCGAAGACGTAGGCGCCGACGAAGAGCGCCAGCGGGACCGTCGCGGCGACGCCGGTGAACGCCGCCAGCGCCCAGCCGACCGCGACGCAGACGCCCGAGAGGATCGCGAAGACGAGCTCGGTCCGCTCGCCGAAGAGGCCGCCGTGGTCGTGCGCGTGGCCTCCCGGGCCGTGGTCGTGGCCCGCGTGGGCGTCGGCCCCCTCCGCCTCGGGCCCGGGGCCGGCGTGGTCGGGGAGGTCCGCCTCGGGCGGCGCGTCGCCGGGCACCGTCACGCCGAGGCCGGCGAGGCGGCGGCGGAGGTCGGCCTCGGAGGTGGCCTCGCGGTCGAACTCGATACGGAGGGGGCCGGTCGCGTTCGCCTCGGCCTCGACGACGCCCGGGGCCCGCTGGAGCCGCGCGGCGACGGTCCGCGCGCGGCGCTGGTGGCCGAGGCCGGCGGCGGGCCAGAGCACGTGGCCGTAGCGCTCGGTGAGGCGGGCGCCGGCCCGCTCGGCCGCGCGGCGGAGGCGCGGGAGGGCGACCGCGGCGGGGTCGTAGTGGAGGCACAGCCGGGCCGGCTCGCCGTCCGCGGCCGGCAGCACGTGCGCCCGCTCGACCCCCGGCGTCGCCGCCATCGCGTCGGTTAGCCGCGCCACGCACGCGTCGCGGGCGTCCGGCGCGTCGGGCAGGAGCACGGCGAGGTCGAGGCGGAGCGGGTCGGGCATGGGCGGGGTCAGTCGTCGGGTTCGGCGGCGTGCGCGGCGGCGGCGTCGAGGAGCGCGGCGACGTGGTCGTCGTCGAGCCGGTGGTAGACCACGCGGCCGTCGCGGTCGCTGGCGACGAGCCGGAGCGCGCGGAGCCCGCGGAGCTGGTGGCTCACGGCCGACTCGGTCACGCCGAGCGTCGCGGCGAGGTCGCAGGTGCAGAGCGGGCCGCCCTGGAGCGCGGCGAGCAGGCGGATCCGGGTCGGGTCGCCGAGCGCGGCGAAGAGCGCGCGGGCCCCGTCGAGCGCGTCGGCCCGCGCCGCCAGCCGCGCGCGGGCCGCGTCGACGGCGTCCGGGTGGACGCGCCGGACGTCGCAGGCGAGCGGGGCCGATGTTTGAGCCATCACTCAAACATACAGTCGGGCGCATCTCCGGTTCCTCCGCCTCGGACGGGCTCGCGAGCCGCCTTGGGCGGGCTGGCCGAGGCGGGCCGTCCCGCTCAGGTGAACGTGTGCGGCACGTCGGAGCCGAGGGCGACCACCCCGCCCTGCCCCTTCCCCTTGTGCTCGGGCTCGACGTGGATCGTCACGCTCGAGTCGGGGACGGCCGCGTGGACGGCCGCCTCCAGCCGGTCGCAGAGCGCGTGCGACTCGGCGACCGTCGACGTGCCGGGCACGACGAGGTGGAACTCGACGAACGTGTGCCGGCCGGCGTGCCGGGCCCGCAGCGCGTGGACCTCGAGTGCCGCGCCCATGTGCGCCCGGATCGCCCCGTGGATCGCGTCCATCTCGCCCGCGGGCACGGCCTCGTCCATCAGCCCCGCGACGGACTCGCGCAGGAGCTGGACCCCGACCACGACGACGTTGATCGCCACCGCGACGGCCAGCAGCGGGTCCAGAACCCACCAGCCCGTCGCCGTCGCGAGCCCGATCCCCGCCAGCACGCCGACCGTCGTCACGACGTCGGCCCAGAGGTGGCGGCCGTCGGCCTCGAGGGCGAGCGAGCGGTGCCGGCGGCCGGTCCGCACGAGGACCGCGGCCCAGGCCCCGTTGAGCGCCGTCGCCGCGACCGACACCGCCAGCCCCACGCCGATCCCCTCCAGCGCGACCGGCTCGGCGAAGCGGCCCCACGCCGCGCGCACGATCTCGACGGCGGCCCACACGATGAGCGCGCCCTCGAGGACGGCCGCGAGGTACTCGGCCTTCGTGTGGCCGTAGGGGTGGTTCTCGTCCGGCGGCCGCGCCGCGACCCGGACGGCCACCAGCGCCACGCCCGCCGCCGCCACGTTGACGACGGACTCGAGCGCGTCGGAGTAGAGCGAGACCGAGCCCGTCAGCCAGTACGCCAGCCCCTTCAGCGCGAGCACGGCGAGCCCCACGGCGACGCTGAGACGGGCGGCGGTGGTCGGGCGCATGCGGGGGGAGTCGGGAGGCGGGCGGCCCCCTCCTACGGCCGGCCAGCCGATCCGCTCCGCACCGGAGCGACGGGCGGCCGCGCGGATCCGGGACGCCCCCCCGGCGTCCCCGAGGGGCACCGCCACCCCGACGCCATGGCCGACCCGTTCCAGACCGAGGTCCTCGACAAGAGCCACCAGAAGCCCGTCCTCGTCGACTTCTGGGCGCCGTGGTGCGGCCCGTGCCGCGTGCTCGGGCCCACCCTCGAGAAGCTGGCGAAGGAGTCCGGCGGCGCGTGGCGGCTCGTCAAGATCAACACCGACGCCCACCCGGCCCTCGCGCAGCGGTTCGGGATCCGCGGGATTCCGGCCGTCAAGCTGTTCGTCGACGGCGCCGTCGCGGCCGAGTTCACGGGCGCGCTCCCCGAGGCCCAGGTCCGCCAGTGGCTGAGCGCCAACGTGCCGTAGCCCGCGCGAGCCGGAAGCTGGGGCAGAGCCGACGGCGAAGGCGGCCCGCGCGGCCCGCACCGCCCTCCTCCGCCTCGGCGCCGAGGCGGGCCGGGTGAGACGACGGGCGCGGTGGGCCCCGCGCCCCGGTCGCCACGGCCTCCGCCCCGCAGCGGAGCGAGCGCCCGCACCTTTGCGGGGCGTTCATGCCCGGGAGTCGTACGCTGTCTGAACACCCCCCGGGCGCCCCCATGGAACTCGACGTCCTGACGCTCAGCCGGCTCCAGTTCGCGCTGACGATCATGTTCCACTACATCTTCCCGCCGCTCACGATCGGGCTGAGCGCGATCATGGTGGGGCTGGAGGGCGCGTTCCTGCGGACGAAGGACCCGGCCTTCGAGCGGGCCGCGCGGTTCTGGACCAAGATCTTCGCCGTCAACTTCGCGATGGGCGTGGCGACGGGGATCGTGATGGAGTTCCAGTTCGGGACCAACTGGGCCTACTACTCGCGCTACGTCGGCGACGTGTTCGGGAGCGCGCTCGCGGCGGAGGGCCTGTTCGCGTTCTTCCTCGAGTCCGGCTTCCTGGCCGTCCTCGTGTTCGGGTGGGACCGCGTGGGGCCGAGGATGCACTTTTTCTCGACGCTGATGGTCCTCCTCGGCGGGATGTTCTCGGCCGTCTGGATCACCGTCGCCAACTCGTGGATGCAGACGCCGGCCGGCTTCCACGTGGTCGAGACCGAGTTCGGGCAGCGGGCCGAGATCGTCGACTTCTGGGCCATGGTGTTCAACCCGTCGGCCGTGCCGCGCGTGCTCCACGTGTGGACGGGCTCGTTCATCCTCGGCGCCTTCTTCGTCCTCTCGATCTCGGCGTGGTACCTCCTCAAGGGCCGCCACACCGACTTCGCGCGGCGCTCGTTCAAGGGCGCGCTCGTCCTCGCGACCGTCGCCAGCCTCGCGGCGCTCGCGACGGGCCACCTCGGCGCGGAGGTCGTCGCCGAGCACCAGCCGGCCAAGCTGGCGGCCTTCGAGGGCCACTACGAGACGGGCCCGGGGACGCTGTTCGCCATCGGCTGGACCGACCCGGAGGCGCGCGAGACGGTCGGGATCGGCCTGCCCGGCGGCCTCTCGTTCCTCACCCACTGGGACTTCACGACCGACGTCACGGGCCTCAACGACATCCCGGAAGAGGACTGGCCGAACGTGGCCCTCGTTTTCCAGACGTACCACGCGATGGTCGGGCTGGGGATGTTCTTTATCGGCCTGACGCTGCTGTCGTGCCTCTTCTGGTGGCGCGGGACGCTGTTCGACAAGCGCTGGCTCCTGTGGACGTTCGTGGTCGCGGTCCTCGGCGCGTACGCGGCCAACCAGCTCGGCTGGGTCTCGGCCGAGGCCGGCCGCCAGCCGTGGATCGTGTACGACCTCCTGCGCACGGAGGACGCCCTCTCGGAGAGCGTGACGGCCGGGATGGTCCTCTCGTCCATCCTCATGTTCGGGGCGATCTACGCCATGCTCTTCGCCGTCTGGGTGTTCGTGATGAACGGGAAGATCCAGCACGGCCCCGAGGGCCCCGTCCCCCACGACGGCGACGACACGGACGCCGACGACCTCCTCGACGTCGCCGCCCGCCGCGTCGACCCCGCCCGCGGCTACTCGATGATAGAGGATCGAGAAGAGCGGATCGACAATTGAGGGCCGACCGATGGGGCAGATCCAGAGCTTCCGCGACCTCGACGTGTACCGCCAGTCCGTGCGCGAGGCGAAGCGGCTGTTCGAGATCACGGCCGCGTGGCCCAAAGACGAGCGCTACGCCCTCACCGACCAGATCCGCCGGTCGTCGCGGGCCGTGGGCGCGCTCGTGGCGGAGGCGTGGGGCCGGAGGCGCTACGAGGCCGCCTTCGCCGAGAAGCTGACGCAGGCCCTGGCCGAGGCCAACGAGACGCAGGCCTGGCTCGACCACGCCCACCTCGCAGGCTACCTCCCCGAGGCGGACTACCGCGCCCTCGACGAGGCGTGGCAACACATCGGCGGCAAGCTCCACCGGATGGTCCAACGCGCCGACCGGTTCGTCCAGCACTGACCCCATCCTCGATCCGCCACTCTCTATCCTCCAGCCATGGACTTCGAAACGCTCTGGTTCCTCCTGCTCGGCGCGCTCCTGTTCGGGTACGCCGTGCTCGACGGGTTCGACTTCGGCGTCGGGATGCTCCACCTCGCCGTGGCCAAGACCGACGAGGAGCGGCGGCTCGTGATCAACTCGATCGGGCCGCTGTGGGACGGCAACGAGGTCTGGCTCGTGACGTTCGGCGGGGCGCTCTTCGCCGTCTTCCCGGTCGCCTACGCGAGCGTGTTCTCGGGCTTCTACGTCCCGTTCATGCTCCTGCTGACGGCGCTCATCTTCCGCGGCGTGGCGATGGAGTTCCGGAGCAAGCGGCCGGGGAAGGCGTGGCGGCGGACGTTCGACGTGGCGTTCTCGGCGGCCAGCTTCCTCTGCGCGCTCCTGATGGGGACGGCCGTCGGCGCGGCGCTGTGGGGCGTGCCGATCGGGCGGCTCGGGATCTGGCAGGGCGGGGTCCTGGACATGGTCACGCCGTACAGCCTGCTCGTCGGCGCCCTCGCCGTCGCCCTCTTCGCGATGCACGGGGCGATCTACCTCCACCTCAAGACCGAGGGCGCGCTCCACGAGCGGCTCGTCGGGTGGATGTGGCGGACGTTCGGCGTGTTCATGGCGCTCTACGTCCTGACGACGATCGCGACGCTGGTCGCCCGGCCCGAGGTCGTGCGGCACTTCGAGGAGTGGCCGGCGGCGTGGGTCGTCGTCGGGCTGAACGTGCTGGCCGTGGCCAACATCCCGCGGATGATCTACAAGGACAGGCCGTTCGGCGCCTTCCTGTCGTCGGCCGCGACGATCGGCGCGCTCATCGCGCTCTTCGGCGTGGCCCTCTTCCCGAACCTCGTCGTGTCGAGCCTCGGGCCGGAGCACACGCTGACGATCTACGACGCCGCTTCCAGCCCGAAGACGCTCCGCATCGCGGCCCTGTTCGCGGCCATCGCGATGCCGCTCGTGCTGACCTACACGGCCGTCGTGTACTGGACCTTCCGCGGCAAGGTCCGGCTCGGCGAGTTCTCCTACTGATGGCCGCTCCCGAGCCGACCGAGACCGAGCGCCCCGCGGGCTGGCGGGCGTGGTGGGACGCGCCGGCCGCCCGCCGCGCGCGGACGGCCGCGTCGTGGGCCGCGATGGCGGTCCTCGTGGTCCTCGTCGTCCGCCGCTACGTGCCGGACTACGACCTGCCCGACCTCGGCCCCGCGCCGCCGTTCGAGTACGACGCGCTCGACGGCGGCACGGCCCGCCTCGGCGACGCGGCCGGCGAGGTGGTCGTGGTCAACGTGTGGGCCACGTGGTGCCCGCCGTGCGTGGTCGAGACGCCCGGGTTCGTGGACCTCGCGGAGGAGTTCGAGGGCGACGTCCGCTTTTTCGGCGTCTCCGTGGACGAGGACGCCGAGGCCGTGCGGGCCTTCGTCGAGCGGTACGGCGTGCCGTACCGCGTCCTCGTCGGGCCGAACCGGGCGGGGCCGCCGCTCGCCGCGCCCGTCCTCCCGACGACCTACGTCATCGACCGGCGGGGCCGCGTGCGGATGCGGCACGAGGGGCTCCTGCTGGAGCCGGCGCTCCGGCCGGTCCTCCGCGCCCTGGCCGCCGAGTGACCGCGCCGCGAGCCCGTCCCCGCCGCGCGGACGTACGTTCCGGCATGCCCGACCTCCGC
The DNA here is from genome assembly GCA_964229475.1 of Rubrivirga sp. Classification (GTDB taxonomy): domain Bacteria; phylum Bacteroidota; class Rhodothermia; order Rhodothermales; family Rubricoccaceae; genus Rubrivirga. Next base: position 262 of record CAXRFJ010000287.1, on the reverse strand, counting down.
CCCACCGACCCGCAGGAGAGCGCCGCGCTGGCGGCCATCTTCGAGGCCACCGTCGACGCCGTCATCACGATCGACGCCGAGGGGCGGATCGAGCGGTTCAACCCGGCCGCCGAGCGGACCTTCGGGTACGCCGCCGCCGAGGTCGTCGGGCAGCGGATCGACGTGCTGATGCCGGAGCCCTACCACTCCGAGCACGAGGGCTACATCCGGGCCTACCACGAGACCGGGCGGCGGCGGATCATCGGGATCGGGCGCGAGGTGG
>CAXRFJ010000286.1:0-5592 GCA_964229475.1 Rubrivirga sp. | reverse complement strand
ACTTCTGGGCGACGTGGTGCGGCCCGTGCCGGCAGGAGTTCCCCGAGTTCATCCGCTTCGACCGCGAGATGGCCGACGAGAACGTCCACGTCCGGTTCGTCTCGATCGACCAGACGGCCGACCTCCCCGCCGTCCGCGCGTTCCTCGCCGAGCACGAGGTCGACGACCCGTCCTACCTCTACACGGGCCAGGGTGACGTGACCTCCCAACTCAACCCGTTCGTCGGGAATGCCCTCCCGATCACGATGGTCCTCGACGGCGACGGCATCGTGCAGGACACGCACGTCGGGATGATGTCCTACGACGAGCTCTCCGCGTCCGTGGCCGCCGTCCGCTCCGGCGAGACCGGCCGCTCCGCCGACCCCACCTCCTGATGACCCGACTCCTCCCCCTCGTCCTGCTGGTCGCGGCCGGGGCCGCCGCCCAGCCGCTCGGCTACGGCGACGCCGTCCCGCTCGACGACCAGTCGTTCACCGCGGCCGACGGCTCGCAGACCTCGCTCGCGGCGGCGTCCGGCGACGCCGGCCTCGTCGTCGTGTTCTGGAGCAACGCCTGCCCCTGGACCGACCGCTACGCGCCCCGCCTGGCCGACCTCGTCGCCCGCTACACGCCGGCCGGGTTCGGGTTCGTCCTCGTCAACGCCAACGACCCGGCGCAGAACGAGCGCGAGACGGCGGCGGCCTCGCGGGAGACGGCCACGAGCGCGGGCCTCGCCGTGCCCTACCTGGCCGATCCGAGCGGCCGGCTGGCGGCGGCGTTCGGCGCCGTCAACGCGCCCCACGCCTTCTTTTTCGACGGCACGGGCGCGCTCCGCTACGACGGCACGCTCGACGACAGCCCGACCTCGCCGGACCGCGTCCGCGTCCCCTACCTCGCGCAGGCCATGGACCAGAGCGTCGCGGGCCTGCCCATCGAGGTCCAGCGGACGCAGGCCTTCGGCTGCACCATCAAGCGGGGGGCGGAGTGAGCGGCCTCATCGACACGCCCGACGCCCTCCGCCGGCTCTGCGACCGCGCGCGGACGCACGACGCGGTCGCGCTCGACACCGAGTTCGTGTGGGAGCGGAGCTACTACCCCGCCCTCGGCCTCGTCCAGGTGGGCCTCGGCGGCGACGACGTCCACCTGATCGACACCGTCGCGCTCGAGGGCCAGCTCGGCCCGCTCGGCGAGGTGCTGGCGGACCCGGACACCGTCGTCGTGCTCCACGACGCGACGCAGGACCTCCAGATCCTCGCGCGCGCGACCGGCGCCCGGCCCGCCATGGCCTACGACACGCAGCGCGCGGCGGGCTTCGTCGGGCAGACGGCGACGGCCTCGCTGCAGGACCTCGTGGAGTGGGCCACGGGCGTCCGCCTCGACAAGGGGCAGACGCGCTCGAACTGGCTCCAGCGGCCGCTCTCCGACAAGCAGGCGGCCTACGCCGAGGACGACGTCCGCTACCTCCTCGACGTGTACGACACGCTCCGCGAGGAGACCGAGGCCCGCGGCCGCACGGCGTGGGTCGCCTCCGAGATGGAGCGGTACGACGACCCCGCGCTCTACGACGAGGCCGACCTCGGTGACGCCGTGGACCGGCTCAAGGTGCGCGGCATCGGCCGCCTCTCGGGCCGCCAGCGGGCCGTCCTCCGCGCCGTCGCCGCGTGGCGCGAGGGCGAGGCCCGGCGCCTCGACCGGACCCGCCGGATGGTCCTCCCGGACGACGTGATCGCCAAGGTCGCCGAGCGGATGCCGCGGTCGGAGGCCGACCTCCGCAAGATCAAGCTGACCGACCGCCAGCTGAGCCGCTACGCCGACGGGCTCCTCGGGGCGGTCGAGGCCGGGGCCGAGGCGGAGCCCGAGCACGTCCAGCGCCGCGGCCGCCCCGGCCCCGACGACCACCGCCGCGCGGCGCGGCTCCTCATCGCCCAGGGCTTCGTCGCCGGCCGGTGCGAACGTGAGGAGGTCGACTCGCTCCTCATCGCCACGAAGTCCGACCTGACGGAGCTCGTCGAGGAGGGCCCGGACGCCGTGCGCGCGGCGCTGCCCGGCTGGCGGTACGAGTTCGCGGGCCGCGACCTCGAGGCGCTGCTCCGCGGCGACCTCGCCGTCCGCCTCGACGGCCCCGACGGCTGGCCGGTCGCGGCCTAGGAAAGCGCTTCCGATTGGCGTTGCCGTTGCCGCCCCGCGGCGGTACGTTGCCGCACTGCGTCAACGATCCAGACCATGACGGACTACCTCATCGTCGGCGGGGGCACCGCCGGCTGCGCGCTGGCGGCCCGGCTCAGCGAGGACCCCGGCGTCCGGGTGCTCCTCCTCGAAGCGGGGGGCGCCGACGACCGCCCGGAGATCCACATCCCAGCGACGTTCTCGCGCCTCTTCCAGACCGAGGCCGACTGGAACTACCACACGGAGCCCCAGCCCGGGGCGGCCGGCCGGTCGCTCTACTGGCCGCGCGGCAAGGTGCTCGGCGGGTCGTCGTCGATCAACGCGATGATCTACATCCGCGGCCACCACGCCGACTTCGACGGGTGGGCCGCGGCCGGGTGTGAGGGGTGGGGCTACGCCGACGTGCTCCCGTACTTCAAGCGGAGCGAGGACAACGCGCGCGGCGCGTCGGCCTACCACGGCGCCGGCGGCCCCCTCCGCGTCGAGGACCCGGCCGACCCGAGCCCGATCAGCGAGGCGTTCGTCGAGGCCGCCGAGGCGGTCGGGGTGGGGCGGACCGACGACTTCAACGGGGCGGAGCAGGCCGGCGCCGGCCTCTACCAGCTCACCCAGCACCGGGGGCGCCGCGTCTCGTCGGCCTCGGCGTTCCTCAAGCCCGCGCGCAAGCGGGCGAACCTGGACGTGGCGACCGGCGCGATGGCGCGGCGGATCGTGATCGAAGCCGGCCGGGCGGTCGGGGTCGAGGTCGAGATCGACGGCCGCCTCGAGACGGTCCGGGCCGAGCGGGAGGTGATCGTGTGCGGCGGCGCCGTCAACTCGCCGCAGCTCCTGATGCTCTCCGGCATCGGGCCCGCCGACGACCTCGCCCGCCTCGGCATCGACGTTGTGGCGGACCGGCCCGGGGTGGGGGAGAACCTCCAGGACCACCTCATCGTCGGGCTGCACTACGAGCTCCGCGAGCCGATCTCGCTCGTCAACGCCGACCGCGTCGGCAGCGCGCTCCGCTACCTCGTCACCCGGCGCGGGATGCTGACCTCGAACGTCGCCGAGGCCGGGGCCTTTCTCGACACCACGGGCGCGGGCGGCGTGCCCGACCTCCAGTTCCACGTGGCCCCGGCCATGTTCCGCCGGCACGGCCTGGAGCCGCCGACCGACCACGGCTTCTCACTCGGGCCGACGCTCGTCGGGACCCGGAGCCGCGGCCGGCTGTGGCTCCGCAGCGCGGACCCGGCCGCGCACCCGGCGCTCGACCCGCAGGCCCTCGCCGAGGACGCCGACCTCGACGTGCTCGTGGCCGGGATCGAGCGGGCCCGCGAGATCGCCGAGGCGGCCCCGTTCGACCGGTTCCGCGGCGCCCTCGCCACGCCCGAGCTGGCCTCGTTCGCCCGCGCCGACGTCGAGCGCTACGTCCGCGAGACGTGCGAGACGCTGTACCACCCGGTCGGGACGTGCCGGATGGGCGCCGACGACGAGGCCGTCGTCGACCTCGACCTCCGCGTGCGCGGCGTCGACGGGCTCCGCGTCGTCGACGCGTCGGTCATGCCGACGATGCCGAACGGCAACACGAACGCGCCGACCCTGATGATCGCCGAGCGGGCCGCGGACCTCATCCGCCAGTCCGCCGGGGTCCTAGCGGGGGCCGCCGCAGCCTAGCGGCTAGGCGCCGCCGAGGTGCTCGCGGAGGACCTGCTCGACGCCCTCCGCGAGCAGGTCCCAGTCGGCGGCGGGGTGCTTCGTGACGGTCACGAAAGACGGGACGATGAGGAGCGTCTCGACGCCGCGGAGCGAGAACAGCTCGGAGGCGAGCGCGTGGCCGTCGGCCTCGGTGGCCGAGTGGAAGGCCTCGAGCCCGCGGTCGATGAGCGTCGCGCCCTCGACCTCGAACTTCAGGCTGTCGGGGTTGGGCGTCGGGCGGGCGGAGATCGTCATGGGAGGGTGGCAACCTGGCGTGGGGGTGGCGTGTACGCCCCGTCCCCCTCCGTGCTCCGCCCCTGCCTCGTCGCCCCTCGATGGACCGACCGCCCCCGCCGGCCGTCCCGCCCCCGCCCCCCCCGCCCGGCGCCCCGCCGCCGTCGACGCTGCCCGCCCGCATCGAGCACCCGTCGCCGACGCTCGAGCCCGGCGCGCGGCCCGTCTCCGAGTCGCGGATGCTGCCGCCGCACCAGTCCAAGATGGAGCGCGTGACCGGCCACCTCGCCGCGCTCTCGGCCGACCTCCGCGAGTGGACCGAGCTCCGGGTGGACCTGGTCAAGCGCCAGATCGAGGGCGTCCAGGCCAAGATCGAGCGGTTCGAGCACTACGTCGAGGCGGCCGACCTGCTGGTGCCCGCGGCCGTCCTCGGCCTCACGGCCCTCTTTTTCCTGCTCGTCACGATCGCCCTCGGCATCGGCGCCCTGATCGGGAGCGTCTGGGGCGGGTTCGCGATCCTCACCCTCCTGCTCGTCGTGGCGGCCGGCGTGTTCGGCTGGCTCGGCATGCGGAAGGTCCGCGAGGCGCAGGCCATCGCCGTCGAGGCCAAAAAGCGCGACGAGGGCGACCGCGTCCGCGACCCCGCCGCGCTCCGCGCCTCGCAGGAGGCCTCCGCCCGCAACGCCGCCGTCTAGCATGCCCACCCCCGGACCCACCTCGCCCACCAAGTCGCTCGAAGCGGGCCCCCGGTCGCTCCCGTCGGCCGGCGAGCCCGACGTCAGCACCGTTCACCTCACGGCCGAGGAGGTCAAGCAGCGGCTGATCGCCCGCGAGCGCGACATCCGCTACCACCTCGACGCGCTCAAGCACGAGGCGGCGACGGCGTTCGACGACGTCAACGTCGGCGGCCGGCCGCTCATGGACCGGATCCGCCAGCGGCCCGAGGTCGCGACGCTCGCCGCGGCCGGCGTCGGCGCGGTCGTCGGCGCGCTGTTCGGGCTCCGCGCCCGCCGGAGGCGCCGGCCGATCCCGCAGGACGACGTCGACTTTATCCGCGCCCGCCTCGGCGTCGCGCTGGAGGACGCCGCCCGCCGCGCGGCCCGCGGCGCCGACGTCGAGACGGCGATCCGCGACGCCATGGAGACGATGCCCGTGGCCTACGGCGACGCCCAGGCCGCGGCGGCCCAGGCGCGGTCGTCGTTCCGCGAGGCCGTCGACGTGGCCGTCAAGTCGGCCGTGGGGATCGCGGCGAAGATCGTCAGGACGAGCGTTTCCGTGGAGCCGAGTCCGATGAGGCTGGCAACCAGAAACGCGAGCGCGGGCATCGCCAAGAGGCGCAGGGCGAGAGTGCCGACCAGCGCGAACCCATCCTTGCCCAAGGCGGAAGGGCGCAACGCGGCCCCGACGCAGAGCAGGCCGAGTGGCAGACTGGCCTGCGCGATGAGGCCGAGAAACCCCTCGAGACCCCAGGGCAGGCCCGTGCCCGCAAGCGCAAGCGCGATGCCGAGGAGACAGGCGAGGATCAGGGGGTTTGCGAAA
>CAXRFJ010000285.1:0-7855 GCA_964229475.1 Rubrivirga sp. | reverse complement strand
GTGGACCTGGCCACCCGGCTCCGCGCCGCCCTCGGCGCCGGCGCCCACCCGGAGGCCGTCCGCGTGCGGTACCTCTTGCTGCTCCAGGCGCTCGACGCGTCGGGCGCGCTCGCGTGGCGCCGCGACAAGACGAACCGCCAGTACGTCGCCGAGGTCCGCGCCTCGCGCCCCGGCCGCGCCCGGACGTTCGCCCGCGCGACGCGCGTGTTCGACGCCGTGTGGTACGGCGAGCGGCCCGTCTCGCCGGCGCTCTACGCCGAGCTGGCCCCCCTCTTCGACGAGGCCGCGCCGGCGTCGACCCCGCCCGTCTCGGTGCCCGCATGAGCGTCCGCGGCTACCTCCTGATGCTGGCGGCCCTCATCGCCGCGCTCGTCGCCGTCGAGATGGCGCGGCCGAAGCCGCTCGACCTCCGCGTCCGCCTCGAGCGCGAGGGCGACGCGCCGTTCGACGCCGAGGTCTTCTACGCGTCGCTGCCCGACTGGCTCGGCCAGCCCGTCACGCCGGTCTCGGCCCCGGCCTTCGAGCTGTTCGCCGACACGGCGCTCCGCGGCCGGACCTACCTCGTCCTCGCGCAGTCGGTCGCCCCCGACGAGGCCGAGGCCGCGCGGATCCTCGACTTCGTCGCCCGGGGCAACGCGCTCGCCCTGTTCACCCACAGCCTCTCCGGCCCGCTCGCCGACGCGCTCATGGCCCCCGACACGACCGGGGCGGACGACGGCGCCCTCGCCAAGGGCGACCTCGACGTGCTCGCGGGGCCTCCCGAGGCGGTCCTGGTGGACCCCGTCTTCGGCGGGTTCGACGAGGTCAGCGCGCGGGCGGAGCTGGAGCCCGACACGCTCACCCTCGTGCCGCCCGGCGTGGCCGGCGAGTACGCGTTCCCCGTCGACGTCCGCGGCGCGGAGATCCTCGACCTGGACCCGGCGCGGACCGAGGTCCTCGGCCACGCCGTCTGGCCCTACGACGAGGCCGACCGGATGGTCACGCTCGTCCGCGTCCGCCACGGCCGGGGGGAGGTGTTGATCTCCTCGACGCCGCTCGCGGTCTCGAACGCCGCGCTAACCGGCGACGGCGACGGCCCGGCCTACGCCGCCGCGCTCGTCGCCGCGCTCCCCGACCAGCCCGTCCTCTGGGACGACTACCTCAAGCCGTACCGCGAGCACGCCCAGACGCCGCTCCGCTTCGTGCTCCAGACGCCCGCGCTGCGGGGCGCGTACGTCGTCCTCCTGCTGGCGGGCCTCCTGTACCTGCTGTTCCGCGGGCGCCGCTGGCAGCGCGCCGTGCCCGTCGTGGCGCCCCCGCCGAACGCCCAGCGCGAGTTCGCGCGGACCGTCGGCCGCCTCCGGTTCGTCCACCGCGACGACCGGGCGTTGGCGCGGCGGATGGAGCACGTGGTCCTCGACCGGCTCCGGACGGAGCTCCGCATCGCCGAGCCCGCGCTCGACGCCGACACCGCGCGCCTCGCCGCCGCCCGCGCCGGCGTGCCCGAGGACGAGGCGCAGGCCCTCTTCGGCGCCCTCCGCCGTGCCCGCCAGCGGCCCGCCCCCGACGACCTCGTCCGCCTCGACGCCCGCGTCGCCCGGTTCTTCCGCCACGTCTAGCTCTCCCATGTCCGACGCCCCCGACACGCCGCCCGACCCCGCCCGCCTCGACGCCGAGGCGGAGGAGGCCGACGCCACGCCCGACCCGTTCGCCCCCACCGCCGACCTCGCGCCGGTCGAGGCCGCCGTCGACGCGCTCCGCGCTCAGATCGGCCGCGTCGTCGTGGGCCAGCACGGCCTCGTCGACGAGCTGGTGGCCTGCCTCCTGGCGGGCGGCCATGCGCTGATCGAGGGCGGGCCCGGCGTCGCCAAGACGCTCACGGCGCGGCTCCTCGCCAAGGCGTCCGGCCTCGACTACGCCCGCATCCAGTTCACGCCCGACCTCATGCCGGCCGACGTGCTCGGCACGAGCGTGTTCTCGCCGGCCACGCGCACGTTCGAGTTCCACCCCGGCCCCATCTTCGCCCAGCTCGTCCTCATCGACGAGATCAACCGGGCGCCGGCCAAGACGCAGGCGGCCCTCTTCGAGACGATGGAGGAGCGCCAGGCGACCGTCGACGGGACGACGCACAAGCTGCCGGACCCGTTCATGGTGGTGGCGACGCAGAACCCGATCGAGCACGAGGGGACGTACCGGCTCCCGGAGGCCCAGCTCGACCGGTTCCTCTTCAAGGTCGTCGTGGAGTACCCGTCGCAGGAGGAGGAGGTCGAGATGCTGGCGCGGTTCCAGGGCTTCGGCGGCGTGATGGACGAGGCGCAGGTCGAGGTCGTCCTCGACGCCGACGCGCTCCGGCGGGCGCAGGCGGCCGTGCGGGGCGTCCAGGTCGAACGGCCGGTGCTCGAGTACGCGGCGGCGATCGTGGGCGCGACGCGCCGGCACCCGTCGCTGTCGCTCGGCGCGAGCCCGCGCGCGACGCTCGCGCTCGTCCGCGGCGGGAAGGCCGTCGCCGCGATGTCCGGCCGCGACTTCGCCACGCCCGACGACCTCCGCACGATCGTGGCGCCCGCGCTGCGCCACCGCGTCCTCCTCACGGCCGAGCGCGAGATCGAGGGCGTCCGCCCCGAGACGGTCCTCCGGCGGATCGTCGAGGAGATCGAGGTGCCGCGGTGAGGGGACCGGGGACTGGGGACTCGGGGCCGGGCACGGGATCGGCCGAGGCGGTCGTCACCGATCAGCCGGCGCCTCCGAGCACGCCGCCTGCGGGGCAGGGGGGAGGCGACTCCGCCCGCCTCGGCGAGCGCGGCCCCGAGGCGGACGCCCTCAGCCTCCAGTCCCCAATCCCCAGTCCCCGGCGCAGCCGACATCCCTTCGAGAACCTCTTCCTCACCGCCCGGCCGTTCTGGGCGCTCCTCGGGCTCGCGGCGGCGTTCGTGGCCGCGTTCGTGTGGGCGCCGCTGCTGCCCGTCGTCGAGGCCGCGGCGTTCGCGCTGGCCGTCCTCGCCGTGGCCGACCTCGTGCTGCTGTGGGGGACGGGCGGCGCGATCGCCGGCCAGCGGGAGGTGCCGGAGAAGCTGTCGCTCGGCGACCCGAACGAGATCGCGGTCGTCGTCCGGAGCCGCTACGGGTTCCGCGTGTCGGCCCGCGTGATCGACGAGGTGCCGGTCCAGTTCCAGGAGCGCGGCGACGGCGCTGTGGTGGCGGTCCCGCCGCGCGGGGAGGCCCGGCTCGCGTACGCCCTCCGGCCGACCGAGCGCGGCGCCTACGGGTTCGGTCGTCTGCTCGTCTACGCGTCGTCGCCGCTGGGGCTCGTGGCGCGGCGGTTCGCCGTGGCCGAGGGCGGCGAGGCCATCGTCTACCCATCCATCCAGCAGATGAAGCGGTACGCGTTCCTGGCCGAGAGCGACCGGCTCCGGGAGGTAGGCGTCAAGCGCGTCCGGCGGCGGGGGCACACGATGGAGTTCGACCAGGTCCGCCCGTACGTCCCCGGCGACGACCGCCGGTCGGTGAACTGGAAGGCGACGGCGCGGCGGAGCGCCCACGAGCCGCGCCTCATGGTCAACACGTACCAGGACGAGCGGGAGCAGCCGGTCGTCGTCGCGCTCGACATGGGCCGCGCGATGCGGTCGCCCTTCGAGGGGCTGACGCTGCTCGACCACGCCGTCAACGCCGCGCTCGTGCTCCTCAACACGGCGCTCCTCACGGGCGACCGGGCCGGGCTCGTGGCGTTCGACCGGGAGGTGGGCGCCGCCGTCCCGCCCGACCGGCGGCGCGGCCAGCTGGCGGCGCTCCTCGACGCGCTCTACCGGCTCGACCCCGGCTACCAGGACCCGTCGTTTGAGGACCTCTACGCGACCCTCCGCGGCCGCCTCCGCCAGCGGTCGCTCGTCCTGCTCATGACGAACTTCGACACGGTGGCCGGGCTCGAGCGCCAGCTCCCGTACCTCCGCCGGATCGCCCGCAGCCACCGGCTCGTCGTGGTGCTGTTCGAGAACACCGGCATCCGGGACCTCCTCGCGTCGACGGCCGAGCGGCTGGAGGACGTCTACGTCAAGGCGACCGCCGAGTCGCTCGCCCTCGAGAAGCGGGAGATCACGCGGACGCTGGAGCGCCACGGCGTCGGCGCGCTCCTCACCACGCCGGAGCGGCTGACGGTCGACGCGGTCAACCGGTACCTGCAGATCAAGGCCGAGGGAACGTTCTAGACGACCGGCCCCGTGACCGGCGCACTACCCGTCGGATGCGCGGCTCCCAATGCCCGCTTTTGTCCTACGGTTCACTCTTTCTTCTCAAAACTAGAGTGCACCCATCCGTGCCCCGCTAGGGCAGGTTGCGCCCCGGTTGCACATCCGTTGACGGCGTTAGGGGAGAGGAGGGGGGCTGTTCGAAGGTGCCGTTGGAGTTGTGTGAATGGTCGGTGAGCGCCTAGCGTGGTCGCACAGCCCGGCGCGGTTCGCCGGGGTCATCCCACCACCCATTTCTATGCGTGTTGCACCTCTCCGCAGGGGCCTGGCCGCCCTCGCGTGTTCCGCTCTCCTCCTCTCCCCCGACGCCTCGGCGCAGGACGCCCGCGAGGCCGTCGCCGCCGAGTTCGGCGCCGTCGAGCGCTCCGTCTACGCCGCCGACCGCGACTCGCCGACGTTCCTGGCCGGCGACCTCGGCCGCGCCTCCACCGGCGACGTGACCGGCTTCTTCCGCGACCACGCCGCCGCGTTCGGCTTCGCCTCGGCGCCCGAGCTCCGCGTCGAGCGGACCGAGACCGACGACCTCGGCATGACGCACGTCCGCGTCCGCCAGACGGTCGACGGCGTGCCGGTGTGGACCGGCGACGGCGCCCTCCACATCCGCGACGGCCGCGCCGTCGCCTGGGGCGGCGACCTCCACCCGGGGGCCGACGCCGTCGACACGCGCCCGGTGCTCGACGCCGACGCGTCGCTCATGCTCGCCAAGCGCGACCTCGGCCCGGTCGAGTTCCGCGACTCCGTCCCGGCCGACGCCTTCGCCGACGCCATGGACTGGACGCCGACGGCCGACCTCGTGGTCTACCCGCACGACGACGGCTACCGGCTGGCCTACCACGTCCGCCTGTTCGTCGACGCGCCGCACCCGGCCAACTGGGAGGTCTTCGTCGACGCCAAGAGCGGCGATGTGCTCCACCGGTTCAACTCGATCCACACCTTCGACCCGCGCGTCGAGGCGACCGCGGCCGCCTCGGGCGTCCCGTACGCCCGCCAGAGCGGGGCCTCGGCGCTCGCCTTCGTCGCGCCCGAGACGGGCTCCGGGTCGAGCCTCTACAGCGGCACGGTCACGATCCCGACGTATTCGTCGGGCGGGACCTACTACCTCTACGACACGACCCGCGGCCCGTCCTACATCCGCACGATGACCGGCAACAACGGGACCTCGCTCCCGGGCAGCTACATCACGGACTCGGACAACAACTTCACGGCCTCGGCCGCCCGCGCCGGCGTCGACGCCCACTACGGCCAGATCCTCACCTACGACTACTTCAAGAACACGCACGGCCGGAACGGCTACAACGGCAGCAACGCGTCGATGACGAGCACGGTCCACCACCGCTCGGGCTACAACAACGCGTTCTGGAACGGCCAGCAGATGGTCTACGGCGACGGCGACGGCTACACGTTCGGCCCGCTCGTCGAGCTCGACATCGCGGCCCACGAGCTGACGCATGCCGTGACCGAGTACACGGCCGGCCTCGTCTACCAGAAGGAGTCGGGCGCGCTGAACGAGTCGGTCTCCGACATCTTCGCCGTGATGGTGGACCGGAACGACTGGACGCTCGGCGAGAACTCGTACACGCCGGGCACCTCCGGCGACGCGCTCCGCAGCCTGAGCAACCCGCCCGCCGAGGGCCAGCCGGACCACTACGACGACCGGCTCTACCCCGGCTCGTGCTCGCCGTCGTCGTCGAACGACTACTGCGGCGTCCACACGAACTCGGGCATCCCGAACAAGGCGGCCTACCTCATGGCGGCCGGCGGCACGCACGAGGGCGTGACGGTCTCGAGCATCGGCCGCGACGCGACCGAGCGGATCTGGTACCGCGCGCTCGCCAACTACTTCACCTCCTCGACGACGTTCTCGGCCGCCCGAGCCGGGACGATCCAGGCGGCCTCGGACCTCTACGGGTCCGGCTCGTCGCAGGTCACGGCGGTCACGAACGCGTGGGCCGCGGTCGGCGTCGGCTCGTCGTCCGGTGGCGGCGGCGGCGGCGGTGGGGGCGGCGGCACCGCCCAGTGGTACTACGAGTCGGCGAACCTCCAGACGCCGCACAACTACCCCAACAACTACAACTCCACGCACACCTACACGAAGAGCGGCGCCCAGCAGGTCGCGATGTACTTCGCCCAGTTCGAGCTGGAGAACAACTACGACTTCGTCTACATCAAGGACGCGGGCAACACGACCCGGGCCACCTACACCGGCACCCGGTCGGGCTTCTGGGCCGTCGTCGACGGCTCGACGATCAAGTCGAACATCGTGACCGACTACTCGGTGACGGACTACGGCTACCGGGTCACGCAAGTGGCGTACTACTCGACGCAGGCGCTGATGACGGCGACCGGCGAGTCCGACGCGACGCCGCTGGCCGAGGCCCCGGTGGCCCCGCCGAGCGACGTGCTCGGGATCACCCCGGCGAAGGCCGAGGCCCTCGTGCTCGACCTCGCCGTCGGCCCGAACCCGGCGACGTCGGTCGCCACGGTCGGCGTCTCGCTGCCGGAGGCCGGCGCCGCCCGCGTGGCGGTCCTGGACCTCCTCGGCCGCGAGGTCGCGGCGCCGCACGACGGCCGGCTCCAGGCGGGCCGGACGGACGTCGCGCTCGACACGTCGGCCCTGCCGGCGGGCGTCTACGTCGTCGTCCTCGACGTCGACGGGCAGCGCCTGACGCAGCAGCTCACGGTCGTCCGCTAGGACGCCCCCTCCGCCAGGCCGATCTGGCGGACCTGGGGAGCCCACCACCTCCCTGGCCCAGAGCCCTCGCCCCATCGGGGCGGGGGCTCTCTGCGTTCAGCCGCGCGTTGCGGCGTCGGCGTGCGGGGCCAGCCGGGGGTGGCGCTCGAACACGCCCGCGGCGCGGAGGCTGTCGAGGACGGCCTCCGCCTCGGCGTTGCCCCGCCCGGCCTGCTCGGCGAGGTCGCTGACCAGCCGGACCCCCGACGTGAACATCTCCGCGTCGTGGTGGGAGGCGATCGCGCGGTCGCGGCAGGCCTCCAGCGCGTCGATCCCCTCGGCCAGGCCGGCCGCGGTGAACCGGGCGCCGCGGTCGCGGCGCGCCCAGTACCGGAAGACGCACGCGTTGGGGTCGCCGGCCTCGGCGGCGGCGTCGAGGTGGGCGAGGTGGCCGGGCTCGTCGTCGAGCCGATCGGCCAGGAACGCGAGGCGGAGCGGGTCGGCCCCGCGGTCGGCGAGGGAGCGGTAGATCGCGCGGGCCGAGTCGCGGTCGGCGTCCATCGTCTGGCGGGCGCCCTGGACGCGGCTCGGCTCCAGCAGGCGGTCGGCGATGAGGAACAGGGACTCCGGGCTCCCGGCCCGGGCGGAGTCGGCGAGGGCGCGCTCGTAGCGCCGGAGGGCCCGGCCCGCCTTCCACCGCGTCGTGCGGATGGGGAGGAGGGTCGCGCTCTTGGTGGCGGGGTCGTAGGGGACGCGGAGGTAGCCCCGCTGGCGGGCGTCGGCGAGGGTCTGGAGCGCGACGAGGTGGCCGGCGTCGGCGGCCTCGGTGAGGAGGGCGAGGGCGCGGTCGGCGTCTCGCTGGCGGAGCGCGTCGGCGTGGGCGCGGTGGGCGTCCTCGGGGGACAGCCCCGACGGGGCCGGCCCGCACGCGCCGAGGGCGAGGAGGAGGAGGGCCGAGAATCGG
>CAXRFJ010000284.1:0-27971 GCA_964229475.1 Rubrivirga sp. | reverse complement strand
CCGCGGATCGGAGATCCGCTGTAGGCCCCGGCGGGTCTCCCTACCACGCCGCGCGGGACGGCGCGGCAGGGGAGGGGGCGGGGTGTTGGCAGCGGTTTCTAGCAATCTCGGCGACGGCCGGACAGCGGCAAGGTCGGTCGCCCCGTGCTCGCGCTGCGACGGAAACCCCGAGAGCAGGCGCCTTCGCCGCCGGGGTTCCCGACGGTCGCTCCGCGCGGGGGCGCTCCACCCGGGCTGGCAAGCAGCCCTGTTGACCCCGTAGTCCGGCCTTACGCCTGCTGGCGGTGTGGCCGCTGGCTAGCGGGGACCACTCGGGTCCCCGGGCACGGCGGTCTGTCACGAGCCCCTCTTCCGAGGTCTTGTCATGCCCCGCACTTACTCCCGTCCGCACTACGCTCAGGCCCGGACCTGGTACCGGTTCGCCTGCTGGCTCCGGCGCACGTCGTGCCCCCAGTTCCACCCGCACCTCATGAAGGAGGACGCCCTGAGGGTCAGCTTCGGGCTCCGCGCGAAGAACCTCATCCTCCCGTCGCGTCTCCAGGACTGCGACGCTTCGGGCCTCGCACGGCTCGCCGCTCGGGCAGCGGCCGGTGACACGTACCCAGAGCTCGTGGCCCGGATCGCGGTCGTTGATCCCGAAGACCCGGCGGCCGACGAGGTCCACCTCTTCCTCGAAGTAGCCGACCGGACAGGCACCGTCACCGAGAAGCACTTGCTGGGCAGGCTCCCGCCGGAGGACGCCCTGTGGGTCGCCCCGCTGATCCGGCTGGAGTCCGACGCCTACGGGACCGGACCGGTCCTCCGGTACCACGTGACCGGCGGCGAGAGCGCCGCCGCCGACGGCGGCGGTGAGGTCCACGTCGCGATCAGCCGGGCGCACGAAGCGGCGGCGGCGTGGCTCGACTGGGCCGACGACCGGAAGGCCTGGGCCGAGGCCCACGCCGTGGCCGACGAGAGCCCGTACGCCTACCGGGCGAGCTACCGGGACACGGTGGCCCCGGGTGCCAGCTACGGGAGCCTCCTCTACACGACGGACGCCTACGGCGAGTACGGCGGCGACGGCGCCGCCTGCGAGGTCGACTGGGGCGAGTAGCCCCTCCGAGCCTGCGGCTCTCAGCCCGGTGGCTTCTGCGGTCACCGGGCTTCTTTTTTGCTGCAACGAGCGAGGTGTCGCGGGGAGAGGGGTGGGGGGAGGCCGGAGGCGCCCCCGCCGACCGCGAACGCGCGTCGGCCGACGGGGGCGCTCCCACCGTTGCCGGTGCGTGCCTGTGCGGAGCGAAGCCACGAGACAGATGGCGGCCCAGAACCCCGAGGCCTCTCGCCTCACATCGCCGGGCCGGCTGACGGCCCTGAACCTCCGCGTGCTCCGCGACATCGAGGCCAAGATGCCCGATGGCGGCGACCGCCACGACGGGGAGCCCGTCGTCCCCCAGCCCGCGCTCGACCGCCGCGAGCGGTACCACGCCCGGCGGCTCGCCGTCCGCGGCCGGCTCCGCCGTGTCGAGACCGACGCGCCGTGGTTCGCGCGGCGGACCGTGCTCTACGGCTCGGTGGCCGAGCCTCGGGCGGACGACCCTCGATCTGTCGTCCGGGAGCCCGTCGGCGTGCTCCGTCAGCCCGAGGCCCACGTCGGGGGCACCGTCCACGGGACGTCCGTCCACGGCGCCTACCGCGACGCCCTGTTCTCCGGCGTCCCGCTCTACACGACCCGTCTCGTCCGCGAGCGGACGTTCACGTTCCCGACCCGCGACCAGGTCCGGTCACCCGCCGACGCCGCGGCCGTCCTCGCCGAGTACTTCTTGGACCGCGACCGCGAGGAGTTCGTCGTCGCCTTCCTCGACACGGCGAACACCCTCACCGGGCTCCACGTGGCCTCGGTCGGCGGGCTCGCCGCGTCGATCGTCGAGCCGAGGCAGGTGTTCAAGGCGGCCGTGCTCGCGAACGCCGCGGCCGTGCTCCTCGCGCACAACCACCCGTCGGGGAACCCGGAGCCGAGCCGGGAGGACGTGGCCGTCACGCGCCAGCTCGTCGAGGCCGGGAAGGTCATGGGCGTCCCGGTCCACGACCACCTCATCCTGACCGACCACGGGCACACGAGCCTGGCCGAGCGGGGGCTCATGTAGCAGGAGGCGAGCGGGCGACCAGCGCGGTGGGCGCCGATGGGGCGAGCGCCCACCGCGCTGTCCTCCTCGCTCTCCTCGGACCTCATGCCTCAGACCCTCCCCAGGCTCCCCCTCGGCCACGTCGTCGCCACGCCCGGCGCGCTCGACGTCGTCCGCTCCCACAACCTCGACGTCCTCGCCCTCGTCCACCGCCACGCGCGCGGCGACTGGGGCGACCTCTCGCCGAGCGACGCGCTCGCCAACGACCTCGCGCTCGACCCGGCGTGCCCGGCCCGCGTGCTCTCGGCCTACGAGTTCCCCTCCAAGGAGGGGAGGGCGGGCAGGCGGCTCTGGGTCATCACCGAGGCCGACCGCTCGGCGACGACGGTCCTCCTCCCGTCCGAGTACTGAGCGCGGGCGTCCGTCGCGGTCAGTTCAGGCTGAAGAGCGCGACGACGAGCGGCCCCCGCGCCGACCCGTCGGGCCGGACCTCGGACGGCATGAACGCGCACGTCGGCCGGATCCCCGTCCGCCGCCACTGCGCCGGCCGCCAGCCCGTCGGGAGCGGGAGGACGTAGGCCCCGTTGAGGTCCCACGGCCGGTCGTTCTGCGCGGTCATCTCGGCCTGGACGACGGCGACGACGAACGGGGCCATCTCCATCAGGAGGTGGCTGTCGGCGCTCCGGCCTCGGGGGACGCCGATCCGGGCGTCGGTGTGGTAGTTGGGCATGGGGACGGGTTCGGCGCTGGACCCAACGTCGCCTCCGCGGGCGACAAGCCCCCGTCACACTCTCCGTCAGCGGTGGTCGGTTTGAATCTGACATGTCCGCCGCTCGTTCCAGCTAAAGTTTGACAATGTCAGAACCGATACGTACGTTACGCTTCCGACCTGACACTGTCAGCCATGCCCGACGGCGACAAGATCCACCCGACCCTCCGGAGCTACTATCGCAGCCCGTACCGCCAACTCTGCGAGGGGAAGGCGACGGACGTGGACTGCTCGGTGGCCCTCCAGGACGCGATGAAGCGGGACCTCCAGCGCGCGGGCGATGTCGCCGCGGCGGCCGCGCTCGCTGCCGGAGACACCGTCGCCCGCGTGCTCTCGTCCTCAGGCGGGTTCGATCCGGCCCGTGCGAACGAGGCCGTCGACGCAGAGCTGCGGGGGGTCCGGTGCCCGAGCCGGTACAAGGAGCAGATCCGGAGCGCCGCACGGGACCTCGTCCAGGACCTTAGGTACGGCCACGCCGGAGGGGTGGAGGACGCCGGCGCGGAGGTGTTTCGGCGATTCGCCCTCGGACGGGTCGAGTCCCAGTTCACCGCCCGGGTCCCCCAGGCGGAGGTCCACCACAACGGCGCGAATCCGGCCGAGCTCGCGGTCAAGATCGAGTCCGTCATGCCCGGCGTGGAGCGCGCTGCGGCGCAATTCGCCCGTCAGGTCCGGAACACCGGCCGCGTCGACTCGCTCCGGCGACCGCCCAAGCCCCGGTCGCGCCCGGTATCGCTCAACGAGAACCTCCTGTGAGCGGGGTGATCCAGAAGAGGGCCGCACGCCAGCGCGTCCGGGACGGTGAGGAGCAGGCGTATGCCTTCGCCTTCGCTCCGCTCGTCGGTTTCGCCTCGGAGGTCCGGCTGACCTCTTGGGTTGCTCCGGCCCGGCCCCGCGTCTTCGGCGTCTCGCTCGACGACTCCGAGTTGGCGCGGCACGCCCTCGCGGTCGTCCCCTCCGTCGCGGCCGACCTCCTCGACCTCGCCGCTGCGATCTACGCCGTCGACCGGCTGGCCCCGTACCACCTCCACAAGGGGCACCGTCGGGTCGACGTCGAGCTCCCCCTCCGAGAGTCCGTCCGGTTCGGGTCGGCGGCCGAGGCCCTCTCCGAGCTCCTCGCGTGGACCACGGGGTCGTCCTGGTCCTTCTCGTTCCCGGCGAGGGCGGCGCCGCTTCGCCCAGCGGAGCGCTCCCCCGCGCTCGCGTTCCCGCGGTCTCCCGCCGAGGTCGCTCTGTGGTCCGGCGGCCTCGACGCCCTCGCTGGGCTCGACGCCCGGCTCCGGGCCGACCCCCAGGCGCGGTTCGCCCTGATCGGTGTCGGCGGGAACGACGTCACGCTCGGCCGCCAGCAGACCGTCTTCGACGCGCTCGGAGAGCGGTTCTCCGGACGGGCGTCGCTCGCCCGTCTCCCCATACACCTCCACGACGTGAGAGGCGTCCCCAAGAACACGCTCTCCCGCGCCCGAGGCGTGGTCTACGCCCTCGCGGGGGCCGCGGCCGCCCTCACCCACGGCGAGCGCGCCCTTGCCGTCTACGAGAACGGGGTCGGCGCGCTCAACCTCCCGTACACGCGGGCCGAGGTCGGCCTCGACCACTCGCGCTCCGTCCACCCCCTCTCGCTCCGGCTCGCCTCGCAGTTCCTCTCGGCCGTGCTCGGCGGGCCGTTCCGGGTCCACAACCCGTTCCTCTTCAGCACCAAGGCCGAGATGCTCTCGGGCCTCGCGGCCGACGGCGGGTCCGACGTGGTCGCGCTCACCTCGTCGTGCGACAGCCCCCACCGCAGCGTCCCGTCCCAGTGCGGGTACTGCTCGTCGTGCGTGCTCCGCCGCCAGTCGCTCGCCGCGGCCGGGCTCCCCGATGACACACGGTACGTCGTCCCCCACGGCGATCCTCCGAAGGGCGACCCGCTCGCCTACGTCCGCCTCGCCTCGGCCCAGGCCGAACGGCTCGGAGCCCTCGCCGAGGGCGGGTGGGAGCCGCTCGCCCGCGAGCACCCCGTCCTCGACGACGTCGTCGACCGGTGCGCCGGGGACGAGGGGCCCGACCCCTCCGTCTTCCGTTCCCGGCTCGTCCGCCTCCTCTCCCGCCACGCCGACGACTGGGATGCGGCCCGGGAGCCCCTGGCCGCCGGGGGGCTCCCGAGCCGCCCCGTCCACCCCGCCAGCCTCGCCTAGCCATGCCGTCCTCGACCCTCGACGCCCTCGACCCCGCGGAGCTCGGGACCCGTCTCCAGCGCGCCCGGAAACGGGCGAACCTCACCCAGAAGGACGCCGCCGACGTCATCGGCGCCGCCCGGACCACCATGGTCGCCATCGAGAAGGGGGACCGGGCCGTCCGGCCGACCGAACTCGTCGCGCTCGCCCGGGCCTACGGTCGCCCCGTGAGCGACTTCGTCCGGGAGCGGTCGACCGTCGAGCCGTTCGAGGTCCAGTTCCGCGCGGCCCCCGGGGCCTCGGCCGACGACGACCCGATCCGCCCGGTGGTCGCCGAGTGGGAGGACCTCTGCGTGAGCTACCTCGAGCTCGAGGAGGCCCTGGGCTCGCCGCTCCCACGCGACTACCCCCCGGAGTACGTGGCCGAGAACCTCCCGACCGAGCTCCTGGCCGAGAGCATCGCGGCGTCGGAGCGCCGACGGCTGGGTCTCGGGGACGGACCCGTGTCCCGGCTCCGCGACGTGCTCGAGCAGGAGGTCGGGCTCCGCGTGTTCTGCCTCCCGATGCCGACCCCTTACTCGGAGATGTACGCCTACGACGACCGGCTCGGGGGGTGCCTCGCGGTCAACCAGAACCACCCGGCCGAGCGCCAGCGGTGGTCGCTCGCGCACGGGTACCTCCACTTCCTCGCCCACCGCGAGCGCCCTGTCCTCCACTTCGAGGGGCAGTACCAGCGGCTGCCCGAGAGCGAGCGGCTCGCCGACGCGTTCGCGATGCACTTCCTGCTCCCGACCGCGAGCGTGACCCGGCACTTCGCGGCCTACGGGCGCGACGGGCGGTTCACCGTGGCCGACCTCCTCACCGTGGCCGACTACTTCGGCGTGGGCGTCCAGACCCTCGTCCTCCGTCTGGAGGGCCTCCGGCTCCTCCCGTCGGGGACCTGGGACCGGCTGAAAGGCCGGGGGTTCAGGGTCCGCGACGCCCAGGAGAAGCTGAGCCTCGACCCCGGCTCCCGAGAGCGGGTGGACAAGTACCCGCTCTACTACCAGCACCTCGCCATCGAGGCGCTCGACGAGGGGTCGATCACCGAGGGCCGGTTCGCCGAGCTCTTCGGGATCGGCCGGGTCGAGGCCCGCCGGCTGGCCGACGCGCTCCGCGAGCGGTCGAGCGGGCTTGACGAGGGCGCGACGTCGGTCGACCTGGCGGCCCCCCAGGCGGCGTAGGACCGATGGACTTCGACCGACCGCTCGTCTTCGACGCCTGCGCGCTCATCAACCTCCACGCCTCCGGGCGCCTCGGGGACGTCCTCCGCTCGGTCCCCCAGCCGACCCTCGTGACGGAGACGGTCCGGGCGCTAGAGCTCCTCCAAACGGAGGAGCTCGACGCGCTGAACCCCGAGGGGGACCGGCTGAATGACTTGATCGCGGGCGGTAGGCTGGTCGTCGTCGACTTCGACTCCGACGACGAGGCCGGGCGCTTCCTCGACTACGCCGCCGCGATCGGCGACGACGGGGAGGCCGCCTCGCTCGCGGTCGCGGCCTCGCGGGGGTTCGCCGTCGTGACTGACGACAAGAAGGCCCGGCGGTTCGCAGCGGAGGAGATCCCGGGCGTCCCGCTCGTCTTCACCCTCGAGGTCATCGAGCACTGGTCGAGCGACCGGGGACTCTCGCCAGCCGAACTCCAGGCCGCTATACAGAGCCTCCAGGAGCACGGCAACTACAAACCGGCGCGCTCCCATCCCCTCTACGACTGGTGGGGTCGCTTGATGCGCGCAGGCCCCGTCGAATGAGCGTGCCCCACGCCTGAGCCGATCCGCTCCGATGCCGATCTCATTTCCGACCTCTCCCAACTAGCGACAGAAAAGCGGCGCACCTGACCCGTACATCTACCTCATTCAACCCTCACCATCCGTGGCCGAATCCTTTCTCCAGCATCTCCTCAACGAGGGACACCTCCGCGACCTCGGCGAAGATACAGACCGCTTCGACGCGCTCGCTCTCGCCGTTCAGGACCTGTCCGCCGAACTCGCAACAGATGAGGGCCGGGCGCACGTCATTCCGTTCACCATCGTCGCCCTGGACGAGTCTACACCGCCTAACGATCCGACGTTCGAACAGCTGGCGACGGCCATTGTTGAGCACTGGTCGACGTACAGCAACGTCTACCGGGGCGACCCGCCCCGTCAGCTCCTCCGGTCGGTCGCACTCGCGGCTGTGCGGGCTGCGGCTGGGACGGACGACCGGGTGGCAGGGGCGGCTTGGTATATCGCGGCAAACCGGTTCACGGTGGCTCCGACGGAAGAGATGGTCGCGAGGAAGTTTTCGTCGGATTTAGGAAAGACAGCAGAGGCCGCGGCGACAGAGGTGTGGAAGCGCCCTGAGGCAGAGCCGTCGTTCCGCATGCCCGCTCGTGCAGACGCGGAGGCAGCAGCCGTCGAAACGCTCTCGATGAACAAGGACTTCGTCGCGAAGGAGGTTCTGGACGCGCTGCTCACAGACGCCAGCGAACTAAGTGCGACAGACTCTCGGACGGCGCAGACGACGAACGACCCCAAGGCGTGGGCCACGGCCGTTGCGCCGGAGTTGGCCGCTGCGATCTCAAAGGCCGTCGGTGGTGGGGTCAACGTCCTCGTCGAACGCCTGAACGAAGCCGGGCTAGTCTCGACGGATGGAATGAAGGGATTTGCGTCGAGCGTCGGGGACAGAGTGCGCGAAGCGCTCTCGGAGGCGCAGCAAGCGTGGGCTGGTCGGGACCTCCGGTCAGACCTGCTCTGGTGGCGCCAGTCGCTCTACTCCCCCTCGCTCCGGGACAGCTACCGCCATCTCGACCCTCACCCTGCAGCCCTCGCGATGGCGGCCGACCTCCACACCCTCGTCCCCGACTTCGCGCCCCTCAGCGTTGAGTTTGTGCTCCGGGAGGCAGTCCGGGCGTGTGGCCTGGACGGGACACTATCGCTTGCTGACATCGTGGAGCACGCCCGTGTCCGTCGCGACCTCTGGAGCGACGTGTACCAAGCGTCGGCTCCCCGAAACAGACGTCGAGCTCCAGCTCTCTCGGCAGCCCTCGCCGACGATGGGACTCCGGGCGATTGGCTCGGTCCAGTCGCAAGTGCCACTCTCCCGATAGCAGACGCCGCCGTCTTGGTTTTCAGAGAACTCCAGGCTGCCCGCCTCTCCGCATCCGATGCCTGAGTCTCCCTCCTCTACCGCGGCGTGCCCCCAAGAGCACTGCCAGTTCCCACTGTTCGGTTGTGCTCGTGGCATCGAGCCTGCATCGGACTGCCCTGCATTGAAAGAAGCGCCGCCCGAGGAAAAGCCGACGGCGACACGGCCAGAGAGCGACCTCCCGTGGTCGGGTACCGCCCTCGGCGCTGCCGATCTCTCGGTCATCACAGCGTTTCAGCAGCCCCGCATCGTCGGGCTCGTCGGGCTCGAGAATGCCGGGAAGACCACCACCCTCGCTACGCTCTACCTGCTCCTGAGCCGGGGCTTCGAGCTTGCCGACCGCACGTTCGCTGGCTCGGTCACGCTTCAAGGGTGGGAAGCTCTCGCCTCGCCCATGCGGCTCCCGCCGTCAGGGTCGGGCGTTGGGTTTCCTGATCACACCACGAGCTCCGGACGGCAACCCGGCCTTCTCCATCTCGCCTTCCGCCGGTCCGACGGCACACGGGACGACGTGCTCTTTGCCGACGCCCCCGGTGAGTGGTTCCGCGAGTGGGCCGATCAGGTCGACGCCGAGACGGCCGCTGGCGCACGGTGGCTCGCCCGCAACGCTGACGTCCTCGCCGTACTCAACGACAGCGAGGCGCTCGCGGGCCCGGACCGCGGCACCTACCGCTCGCAACAGTCTCGCCTGATCGGGCGCATGGGCGATGTCGCCCGTCACACGCCGGTCATCATCGTCTGGGCGAAGTCGGACATCGAGGTGTCCCCAGGGCTCCGCGACCAGCTCACGCGACACGCGCGTCGGTTCGTCCCAGACAGCCAGCCGCTCGATGTCACGGCCCGTCCCGGCGAATGGAACGAGAGTGCGGTACGACGCTTCCTCCACCTGTTCGAGGTCCTCCTCGACGCGAATCCCAAAGAGCCCACCCCCCTCCACGCACCCACGCTCCGTCCTGCGGACCCGCTCCTCGCGTTTCGCGGCCATTCCCCCGCCCAATGAGCGAATCCAACAATTCCGCCCGGAACGTCCTCATCTTCGGTGGGGCGAACACAGGCAAGACGGTCTACGTGCTCCAGCTCTACGGTCGCCTCTCCGACGAGGGCGCCCGCTTGAGCCTCCGGCACCAGCCCGACGACCTCTCGCTAATCGTCGCCGGGTTCGACCGGCTCAGCAACGGCCTCCCGCCAGAGCACACCACGACGGGCGCAAGCGCCGACGTCACACTGCCCGTGGCCGACGCCAGCGGGCGGGCCTTTGACGTCGTCTACCCTGACTACGCCGGGGAGCAGGTCGACGACATGGTCCAAAACCGTCAAGTCTCCCGGGAGTGGAGGTCTCGGGTCTTGGCAGCCCCGACATGGCTCGTGTTCCTCCGCCTCGACCACGTCCACAACCCGAAGGATGTCGTGACGACGCCGCCTCCGGCCGACGCCCCTCCCGTCAACGGAAGCCAGGCCCCTGCGTCGGCTCTCGGTGATCAGGCCGAGACGGTCGAGGCGTTACAACTCCTGCTCCACACGGCGGGCGTCGGGTCGGCCACCCCGGTCCGGAGGCCCACTTTGGCCGTTGTCCTCTCGTGCTGGGACGAACTCTCAATTCCTTCCGGCACCCAGCCCCAGACGGTCCTAAGAGACCGAATGCCACTCGTCGAAGCCTTCGTCCGCTCGAACTGGCAACCCGATCACACGGTCATCTACGGCCTTTCGGCGCAAGGGAAGCCGCTCCAACCCGGCACTCCCGACGACGAGTTCATCGACCAGGGACCGGAGGCGATGGGGTACGTCGTGTGTCCGGACGGCTCGCGAGATTCCGACCTCACGCTACTTCTTCACGACGTGCTGGAGCGGACCCCCGAGGACTCGTGAGCATTGTCCATCACGCCCTCTTCGGAGACGTTGGCGGACGGCACGGCGTCGTCGCTTGCAGCCGGAACATAGATCCACTCGTCGAGGCCATCCGCTCGCGGTCAGACCTCGCTCCAGACCGCCCTGCCCACGTCTCCTGGACCACGTACACGGCAGGCATCCGTATCGAGGACGTGTTCGCCGTGATGCGCACCGCACCCGCTCCAGAGGCGTCGCGTCCGGGAATGGTTCTCACCCACGCAGCGTTCGTCCCCATCGAGGATCTAGTCGTCCTCGATGACTTGGGAATGCTGCTGGCCGCACTTCCCGGAGTTCCGAGTCGGGAGGCCGCCCTTGCTCCGACGAGGCTCGAGCCTTCGCCTCCACCCACGGACCTCTCCGCGAATCTCCACGAGGCGCTGTTGACCGCAGTGGTGACGCTCGGATCGTCCCAGCCGCTCGGCTGGATTGGTCCTGACGGGTTCGAGGACGCCGTACGCGCGGTCTGGTCCTTCCTCACCCCGGAGGAGCGCGCAGGGTTTTCGTTCAGCTTCGCGTTTAGTCCGAAAAGCGTACTCACGGGGACCGAAGAGGGAATCGCACTCGTCCGGACCCCTCGCTCGGTCCGCGACCGCTGGACGAGCCACACGGCCATCGATCCTCAGAATCCGCCCTCCGTCTCGCCGTCCCCAACGGTCGCAGCGCTTCTCGGGCGCGAGGGAGGGGAGGATGTTCGGGCGGTACTGGACGCGCTCGACCTGACGCGCCCTCCGGTGAAAGACCATGCCGCGCTCGAGGTGGCGGCATCGTACCTCTCCGCGTTCGAGCGAGGGGAGGCGACACCCAGAGCAGTTCAGACACTTGCTCGCGCCGTTGGGATGCTGGCGCCCTCACCTGACCAGGGGGCACCCCTCAAACTGCGTATCGCGATGGCGCTCGCTGACAGCACACGGGCGGCCGAGGACGTTCTCGGCCTGCGCAACCTTGATCTGTCATCCTTCCCGGGCGGCCCCGACGTGCTGGACCGAGCCGCGACATCGTGGATGAACGGTGCCCTCGCGGGCTCCATGGACCGCGCTCGCTCGGACGCGGAGGTACTGAGGCAGGGCCTGCAACCGGATGCTCCCTCGGAGTGGTCGCGGTCAATCGAGCACGCCCTTTCCCGAAGACTCCGCTCCTGGAAACCTGGCTTTGCACCCCCCGTGTGGCGATGGTGGGGAGAGGACGGCAGCCTGGTTGAAGAGGTGATCGCTCGTGCGCGACCCGCAGCATCGGCCGAGCAGGATCTCGTCGGTGCTGCGCCCGACGACCTGCCTCACCTAGACCGACTCAGGGCTAGCGCTCTTCGGCATGGACGGCTCCTCCTCCATGCTCATGCGGTCTCTGATGAGACGCCGACGGCCGAGGCGCTCGTCGCTCAGATTGCGGCGGACCCGGACGTGACCAACCCCGCTGCCTTCGATCACATCGCGGCGCGGATAAGCGAGGAGGAGACCGTTCGTGCTGCGGTCGGCGCGCCAGACCACGAGATTCTCGTCGAGCTAGCGGGGGATGCGGCGCGCCGCCGCCCTCAGGCGCTGTCCACCCTAGACGCCTCCGAGGCGGGCTGGCGCATCGTGTGGGCGAGCGCAGTCAAACACGGGGCGGGTGTATGGACGGGCGTCCCGCACCCCGCCGACCAGCGGGACGCTCTGCTCCAGCACGAGGACGAGTCGACGCGAGCGCTCCTCACCGCGATCGCGGACACGCAGTTCGCGAACCTTCTGGATCACCCTGACCGCCGACACCTGTGGAGGCGCCTACCAGAGCACGTGCGGGCGCAATACGTTTCGACCACCGCCGACGCCTGGGCCAACCGACTTCGGGCGGGCAGCGACGTGGAGTGGACCCTCGAGAGTGAGTTAGCCAGCGCCATCTTCGACCCGGACCGCAACTCGGCGCTCTTCGACCCTGCACACCCGGGAGCCGTCCGCTTGGCCGTCCGTGCCTTCGGTCAGTCCTCGGCCCTGGACGAGACTGCCTTCATCCGCTGGGTCCAGCGGCTCGCCAGAGGCCCTCGGCTCTCCAAGTCGGACGCCGCGCTCCTCGGCTCCCTTATCGCTCAAAACCACTGGAAGCGAGCGGCCAGAGCCATCTATGGCAAAGCGGAATGGGACCGTCCGGATCTCTGGGACGCAGTTGCCCAGTTCCCTTCACTTCTCAGCCTCTTGCAATGGGGGTTCTTCCAGCTCAAGAGCGGCCGGCACGAGCTCAGTGAGAGTGACTGGTGGTCCATGTTAGAAGAGGCCGCTGTGGAATTACTCGAGACAGCCTCAGAGCTAGAGTACGTCTGGGAGAAGGCAGGCGGGACCGTTGGCGATCTGCGGTCGTCTGGGACCGGGAAGCGCCGCGCCAAGCACGCTGTCTCACTCGTCCGGAAAGGGAAGGGCGTTCGCGCTCGTGAGTTCCTGAACGCCCTCCAGGACGAGTACTCCTCAAACAACCATATCGAGCTCCTCGTCCAGCTCGGCCGCTCGGTCGGCGTCCCTTCCCGCACTCGCTAGGTATGTCTCAACCATCCTCTGTCGACGTTGTCGTGCTGACGGCCCTCGATGTCGAATACGTCGCCGTCCGCAATCACCTGACGGGCCTCACCCGGGAGCCCCACAAAGGCACACAGTATCAGACCGGATGCCTCGGTGCGAACGGCCCGTCGGTCGCGATCGTCGAGGTCGGCGCGGGCAATGTCGGAGCCGCCATCGAGGCGGAACGAGCCATCTCGCGATTCCAGCCCGCCCTCCTGCTCTTCGTCGGCGTCGCCGGAGGTCTAAAGGACGCGGAGATCGGGGACGTCGTCGTCGGGACCAAAGCCTATGGCTATGACACGGGCAAAGACATGGAGACCTTGCTCCCGCGCCCGGACGTGGCCGTCGCGTCGTACCCGCTGGAGCAGCTCGCGCGTGCTGTTCGGCAGGACGGCACATGGCTCGCTCGACGCACCACCACACGGTTCGACCCGAGGGCGTCCTTCAACGTGTTCGTCGGACCGATCGCGGCCGGGGAGAAGGTCGTCGCCAGCCTGGAAGCGAGCACCTACAAGCTCATCAAGGCGCACTTCAACGACGCGCTCGCGGTCGAGATGGAGGCCATCGGGACCCTCCGCGCCGTTCGAGCGAATGCGGGACTCGACGCCATCGTGATCCGGGGCATTTCGGACCTCGTCGAAAACAAGACCGCGTCGGACAACGCCGGGTCTCAGCTCGTCGCCTCCGCTAGCGCTGCGGCCTTCGCCGCCCAACTGATCGCTGAATGGGCTGAACAGGTGTCCACAAGTGTCGCCCGAGCGGCGCACGCCCCCACGGAGACCGACGACGGGTCGGTTCCCACCCCCGCTGACTTCTGGATCCATCTGGAGATGGTCGTCGCATCGCTTTACGAGACGGGACCCCAGCATGACGACCTGTGGTCGCGCGCGGGAGGAGAAATCGGTGCCCTCGATCTTTCGGGAAGCGGTCGTGCGATGTGGCACCGCGCTATCAAGAAGCTCAAGAACGGTGGAGGAGGAACCACAGCATCTCGGCTCATCGCCACCATCCACGCGGACTACCCCGGTCACATGGGCGTTCAGTCGCTTTCCGACCAGGCGAGTTCGAGGTAGTTGGGGCGCATGAGATCAGGCAGAACTCCTCGTCAAAGAGGCGTTGCCGGGACTGCTACGATCTAAGGGACAGACAGACACAGGTTGGATCCTCGACAAATGCCCCTCTATCGTACACGATCAAATGTTTCTGCCCTGGCTTTTCCCGGGTGGCCGGTCGGTCGATTGTGGTGCTGAAGCGGGGGCCGACTAGTGGTAGCTGCGCGCGATCTTGGCAGCTATACGACTCGTTGTGAGCAGGCCGCACGGCACCCAGAGAGGGCTAAGAGGCATACGTTTCCAAGTATCCGTCGCATAAACGCAGCTCCGTGTACTTCACCGTCCTCGACGTCCGTACCCGCCCTCCTGGCGGCGCGAAAGGACAGGCCTTCCTTGTCCGAGACAACTGGAACGACTGGGGGGAGTACCGGACCCAACTCTACCTAATTGTCTTTGATGACAATGGGGAGGAGCACAGAATCGGCGATGTCAAAATCGGTCAGTTCGGTCTCGGAGATGAAGGAGTTCCGGTGCCTCTGCCAAAACAGTTCGAGGCCCTCGACGAGTCGTACTTCTCATTGGGACAGCGCGAGAACTACTACCTCACACTTCACTCGCTCGGGCACTCAACGAGGGACCGCGTTCTCGCGGGCCTCCGGGATGTCGCCGCTGACCCCGACCTGTTTGCTCGGGCGCAAGAGGAGCCCTCGATGGATCGGTCCCTTCTCCGGTCAGTCACGAAGGATGCCGTCCGCGGAAGGCTGGGGCGCCTCGCTCGGGGCGACGCTGAGCTGTCCAAGTACGCATTCTCCTACCAGTCAGGGGAATCAGGCGGCGATCTTCCGCCTCTCGACTTCGCCGTTGTTCCGAGGTCGATCCCCCCTACGAACGTCCACGTCCTCATCGGGCGGAATGGCGTTGGCAAGACTCACACGATGGCCCAGATGCTTAGGGCGCTTGTCGAGGACGACCCTGACGCGGGACGCTTCGTCCCTGCCCCTGGGAATGAGGACCCAGGTCTGTTCGTGGCCGTCGTCTCCGTCAGCTTCAGCGCCTTCGACCCTTACGAGAGTCTTCCTCTCCCTGACACTCCCGACGACCAGCTAGCCACGAGGTCGGGTCGGCGGATTGACTACGTCGGGCTTAAACAGGTTGAGGCCGATAGCGGTGAGTGGAGCACGTCGCCCAAGGATCTCGCCGCCTTGGCCAAAGAGTTCGTCGCCAGTGCGCGCGCGTGTCTGAGTGACGGGCGCGCGAACCGCTGGCGACTCGCGCTCAACGCTCTCGAAGCTGACCCCGTTTTCGCCAGCGCGGGTGTGTCCGAGCTTGTCCGGCGTGAGCCAGGCGCGTCTTGGGAGCGGGACGCTCGCGCCCTGTTCAAGCGGCTCAGTTCAGGGCATAAGGTTGTGCTCATCACCATCACGAGGCTCGTCGAGGCCGTCGAGGAACGGACGTTAGTGCTTCTCGACGAGCCGGAGGCCCACCTTCACCCCCCACTCCTGTCCGCGTTCGTCCGAGCGCTCTCCGACCTCCTCGTCCGGCGAAACGGCGTGGCTATCGTTGCAACTCACTCTCCCGTCGTGCTTCAGGAGGTCCCCCGTAGCTGTGCGTGGAGCGTCCGGCGGACCGGGACCCGCGCTACCGTCGAGCGGCTCCCCATCGAGACGTTTGGCGAGAACGTCGGCGTCTTGACACGGGAGGTCTTCGGGCTCGAAGTAACTCAGACTGGGTTCCACAAGATGCTCGCCGAAGCCGTGGCTCAGGGGCTGAGCTTCGAGGATGTCATCGATACGTTCGACGGTCAACTCGGAACAGAAGCCCGTTCCATCGCCCGAGCCCTGACGGCAGCTCGGGACGCTCGCCTCGGTGGATGAGGCCACTGAGTAAGCCAACTCTCAGCGCCCCTGCTGTCTTCCGACAGTGCACGGACCACGTCCAGAACGTGGACCTGCGGTTGAGGCTGAGACAATCTCTCCCCGCGGTCACGGCGGCCTCTGCCCAGTTCGACATGGCCGCGCAGACCCAGCGTCTCCACACGATACCGTTGACCGCGAATGTGGGGAGGGTCTCTACCGACGAGATGGTCAAGGTCTACGACCTCAGGATGGCTAAGAAGAAGAGTCGGGGGCGGCCGGTGTACGACCAACTTCTCGCCGCCCCCGCCTACGGACGCTGCCCGCTCTGCGGGGTTGGTGCTGCGTCCACGCTTGACCACCATCTCCCAAAGAAGGACTACCCGGCCCTCGCCGTCGCCCCTTTCAACCTCGTCCCCGCCTGCCGCGATTGCAACACGGGAAAGCGCACTATCACTCCAACCACTTCTGAAGAAGAGACCCTCCACCCGTACTACGACGACGTGACGACTGAGCGGTGGATCGAGGCCCTCGTACGGCAAGGCCCTCCCGTCCATCTCGAGTTTGACGTCGCTAACCCACCAGGCTCCGACGCCCTCACCGCCGCCCGGGTGCGAAGTCACTTTGCCGTGTTCAACCTCGGGAAGGTCTACGGGGCAAACGCTTCCGAGCATCTCGCTGAGATCCGGTACGCCATGACAGAGATCCACCACCATGCTGGGGCCTCCGCTGTCGAAAAGGATCTCGACAGCAGGGCGCGCAGTAGCGAGTGCCACGATTTAAACTCGTGGAAGTCCGCAGGCTACCGAGCGCTCGCCTCTGACTCCTGGTACTGCAACGGTGGTTTCGACAACTTCTGAACGCCTTGTCGCACGCTCATACACCGAGGTATCGAGCTGAGGAGTCGTCTGGGCGAGCGTGAGCGTAGCGCGACGTCGTCTGGAGGCTCGCGTGGCCGAGCGTCTGCTGGACGAGGTGGGGCGGGGCGCCCCGGTCGAGCGCGTGGCTTGCGTGGGCGTGGCGGAAGAAGTGGGGGGAGACGGCGTCGGGGAGCCCGGCCCGCTTCGCGAGGCCCTTGACGATCCGCCAGAGCTGCTGGCGCGTGAGCGGCCGGGCCGACCCGTCGTCGGCCGCCTTCCGCGACCGGAGGACGGGTCCGCCCGCGAGGGCGTGGCCCCGGGCCATCTCCCGGGCGCGGTGGGCGTCGAGGACAGCCCACGTGTCGGCGGACAGGAGGACCCGCCGGGTCTTCCCGCCCTTGCCGAAGAGGGTGACCTGCCCGGTCGGTCGTCCCCGCTCCAGCGCGCGCTCGACGCAGTCCCGCCAGCGGAGCCCGGCGACCTCGCTCACCCGCCCGCCCGAGGCGTAGAAGAGCCGGAGCGCGAGGGCGTTGCGCCGCTGGACGAACAACCCGCCCTCAGCGGCCGCGTCGGCGACGGCGAGCACGCGGTGGACGGCGGCCTCGGGCAAGATCCGCTCGGCGAGCGTGTCCTTGTGCTTCGGCGGGCTCACCGCGGCCCCCACGTTATATATGAGGTAGCCGAGCCGGTGGCCGAACGAGAGGAGCGACTTGACGGCCGAGAGCTTCCGCGCGCGCGTCGAGGCGGCGAGCCCGGCGTAGGTGAGGTGGTCGGTCCAGTCCTGGACGTGCTGGAGCGTGAGGCGCCTCAAGGGCACGTCGGCGAAGTCGACGAACGACCTCAGGTCGCGCTCGTAGGCGTCGCGCGTGTTGTCGGACTTCCCGTGGAGCCAGAGCCGGACGAGGTGCTCATCGTCGTCGGCTTGCGACACCATTCGTGCGACAGCGCTCGACGGACGGACCTCGACGGCGGCACGAGGGACGGTTTGTATTGCTGTTATTGCATGGTCGCCCACTCCAGCTTTTGGCTCACTCATCGGGATGCGGTGGGGTCTCGTATCAGTAACATAAGGGCCGTTATGTCGCGTTCGCTAGGAATCAGCTACTGACCCGTTTGGTACCGTCGGAGTCGGCCCATGGGTGGTACGGACTTGCAATAATGGCTACTCACTACTCCCCCCCCGAGCCTTCCGTCTCCTGTCCGAGATCTGCACTACCCTCAACAGGCTCAATGACGAGCTCACCGTCGCGGACGACGACGAGCCGGGTCCCGGTCTGAGCCGCGACACGGCGGGCTCGGTCGGCCGAACGGCGGAGGGCGTCGAGCACGCGGGCGGCCGTCTGCTCCGACGACGGGCGCGCGGACGGCGCGGGCTCGCGCTGAGGGACGGGGGGTACGTCGGGGGTCATGGGGTCGAGCGGTCGATGAGGACGGGGGCGTCGCCGGCGTTGTCGACGAGGAGCCACTCGTCGACGAGCGGCTTGAACACGGTCTCGAAGTTGCGGAGGCCGGCCTCGAATCGGCGGCGGATCACCGGGACGGGGATGTCGTGGCCGCCCTGGCGGACCCGCTCGGCGACGCGGGCGATGGCCGTTTGTACGTCGGGCAACGCCAGAAAGATCAGCGTGACGAAGTAGCCCCGGCGCTGCCACTCCGGGACGGAGCGGGCGTAGCCGTGACCGGCCAACGTGGTCTCGACCGTGAAGCTCTCCCGCCGCTCGACGGCCTCGTCGACGAGCGAGAGCAGAAGCCTGCCCGCTCGGAGGGCCGCTCGGTCGGGGTCGAACGGCGAGAGCCCGGCGGCGATGAGGTCGGCGTTGAGGAACCGGAACCCCTCCGGCTCGCCGGGGAGGTACTCCCGCGCGAACGTCGTCTTCCCCGCCCCGTTCGGGCCGGCGATGAGGACGGCGTGGGGCCGCGGACTCACGCCTCGGGGTCCCCGTCCGGCTCGGCACGTTCGTCGGCCCCCTCAAGGTCGACGGGCGCCGACACGTCCCCCCGCTCCAGCGCCTCCATCGACCGCTCGATCGTCCGGAGCGTCCGGGCCGAGATCGACGCGACGTCGACCGTGACCTGGGGCCGGAGCTCGATCACGCCGTCGTCGCGGTGGCGGACGTGGTACTGGTCGTAGAGTGCGTCGTCACCGCGGAGGAGGATCCGCCGCTTCGCGTCGGGCTTGGCCGTATAGTCAGCGGTCGCGGGCATGGTGGGCGTGGCTGGACGGTGGGAGTATACGAAACGGTGGGACGGTCCCACTTCGTATCGGTGGAACGGGCCCCGTCTCAAGCTCCGCCAGACCGCTCGGTTGACCCCCGTGCTCTCCCGCCTCCTCGGTCCGAGCCGACCAGCGGATGCCAGAGCAGGTCTTCGGGGCAAGTCGGACCGTACTGGGGCGACCCTGCGCTCATTACGCACGGCGCGTTACGCGCGGTGCGTACCGGCTCACCCGGACGCACCCCGCGCCCGCTCATACGCCCCGACCTCTTCCACAAGGCCCGCACGGAACGAGACGAGCGGGGCCATCGCCCGGCCCAGGTCCTCCCCGCTCAGGCCCGAGCGGACGAGGGCTTCGCGCTGGCGGCGGAGGGTCTCGGCGTCCTCGTCGAGCTGGCGAAGCGCCCGGCGGTACTCGGTGTCGGTCGAGATCATGGTCGCGGCGGCAGAGGCGGTCGTTGTCTAAATAGGTCGACTTGCCAAACTGGACAACTCGGCCTATTTGGGCAACCCGTGTTCAGTGTCAGCGGCGGACGTAGACCGGCCACTCCCCGTACACCCCGCGGTACGCCCGGACGACGAGGGGCGGCTCGCGGACGGCCCGCTCGAACGCCTCCTCGTTCGCCTCGGCGAGCCGGCGGGCGAGCTCGGCGAGTTGCTCCTCCTTCTCGCCCCGCTCCGCCTCGACCGCGAGCGCGGCGTTCGGGTCGTAGCGCGTGGGGTCGTCGGCCCCCTCGTCGGGCCGGCCGAACCGGACGAGCCCGATGGCCGGAGGGGCGTAGCGCCAGTCGCATCCGCGCTCGCGGAGGCGGCCGAACACGCGGGTGTAGAACGGGAGGCCCCGCTCGTCGAGCGCCCCGTCGCCGAAGAGCCCGAGCGTCCCCATGTAGAAGTCGAGGTAGTCGAACGGGTCGCGGCGCCACCTCGGGAGTGGGTCCCCAGCCCCGTGCGCGGACCTCTCGGCCGCGAGCCGGCCGTTCAAGTGGTCCGCGATGACCTCGCCGCTCCCCCGGGCCGAGCCGAGACGGTAGCGCTCGTCGGCCGGCCCGACGACGGCGTTCCCGTCGGAGAACACGTCCCAAACCACGTCGCCGAGGAAGGAGAGCCAACGGACCCGGAGCGGGCGGCCCGAGAACTCGGGCGTGCCTCGGTCGACGAGCGGCGCCAGCGCGGGGGACGGGACGCCGCCCGGCGCCAGCTCGTCCATCCACGCCCGCTCGCCCTGGAGCACGTGGTCGAGGAGCTCGCGGCACGCCGCGTCGGTCGCCTGGTTCTCGTCGAACATGGCCCGAAAGTAGGCCACGGTCACCGGCGAGAGGACCGGGAGCTCGTAGGAGGACGGACACGGGGAGCGGAGTACCGGGAGCCTCGCGGTGATGGAGGGACAGAGCGGGAAGACGCCCCTCGCGGGGGCCGTGCGCCGAGACCGGCCCACCCCGCGACGGAGTCCCCTCCCCGCGTCCGTCCACCTAATCACGCGTGAGCACCCTCGCTTTCACCGCTCGGTGAGACCCTAACCCCGAGTGAGAGCCCATCCGCGAGCGCCCCTGAGTGTGGGGACCGGCGGCCCTCGCTACGGGGGGATGCCGTGCTCGATCCGACCGATGACCCGGTCCACCTCGAGCGCGCCGGGCTCGGTGTCCGCGTAGTCGAGGGGGCTCTCGCCACCGAGCGCCCAGGTCGGGCGCTTCAGCCACTCGGCACCGGTCTCCGCACTCCCGAACCCCTCCGCGGCCCGCTCGACGAGCCGACCGATCCTGTAAGCCCGTTCGCTCTCGGACATCGTGAGCCGGCCCGACCGACGTCGACGGGCGATCGTCGAGGGCGAGACGCCGAGGAGCCCCGCGACCCGGTCCAGAGAGACGTCCAGGGCGGAGGCGAGCGCGAGCGCACGGTCGGCGGGCAGGCCGGCCCGGAGCGTGCGGACGACGTCGCCGACCCCGTGGCCGAGCTCTGGGAACGACCGGCGGAGCGGCGGCCCCGTGGCCGGCGGGTCCTTCACAGCAGCCGACCCATCTCCTCGTGCTGGAACGACCGGAGCGTCGAGCGGACGGCCGGGCGCATCGCGTCGATGGACTTCCCCGCCTCGCGCTCCTCCTCGTACCACCGGTACACCTGGGGCGACTCCGCCTTGAGACGGGCGACGGCCCGCTCGGTGAACCCGGCCCGCTCGTCGTCCGAGAGCGCGTCCCACGCCTCGGCCATCGTCCGCTGACGGCGCTCTGCCTCCGCCTTCTTCGCCCGCTCGGCGGCCTCCTTCCGGCTCGTGGCCGCGGCCCGCTTCCGCTCGGCGGCCGACGCCTCGGCCCGCTTCCGCTCCGACGCCTGGCGGACCACCTCGGGCGTCGCGGCGCCCTTCGCGTAGTCGCCCCGGACGGCGGCGACGGTGAACGCGGCCACGTTCTTGACCTCGCGGCCGTCGGGCCCGAGCCCGCGCGCGACCTCGGCCTCGACGTGGTCGAGGTTGGCGGACACCCGGGCCTCGGGGAACTCGGTCGAAAGGTCGAGCGCCTGGGCCTCAGTCAGTCCGAACCCCAGGAGCCGACGCTGGAGGTCGACGAGCGGGTGGTCCTCGATGACCTCGGCCGGTTCCGGCGCCGCCGAGCGGGGGTCGGGCGCGCCCTCGGCGCCCAGCGCCTCGCGGAGCGTGGGACCGAGCCCCCTCGCCGCGGCGGCCGGCCCCCGCTCGGGCGCCTCCCTCACGACGAACTTGAGCGCGACGATCCGCCGCTTCTCCCGCCGCCGCTCCATCTCGACCCGGATGTCGGAGAACTCGTTGACCTCGTCGATGGCCGGGTTGAGCACCTTCTGCCGGAGCGCCTTGAACGCCGTGTACTGGTCCTCCCCCACCCCGAGCAGGTCCCGCCACGTCTCGAGGTCGATCCACCCGGTCGTCCCGACCTTCCGGAACCGGGCGCAGTTCTCGTAGAGCGCGAGCGCGTAGCCCGACCCGAACCGGGCCTGGATGGCCAGGTTGATCCGGGCGTAGACCTCGGGCCGGTACAGCTTCTCGCGGAGGTCGGGGGCGTAGACGTACCGGCACACGCCGCCCTTCGTCTTGGCCTGGGCCAGGAGCGAGGCCGCCGCCCACTCCTCCTCCTCGCCGTCCTCGCCGAGCACGTTCCACTCGACGCGGCAGTCGACGAGGGCGCGGAGCGCGTCGCGGAGGTAGGCGAAGTCCTTCGAATCGTACCCGGCCACCTCGGCCAGCACGCGGACGGGGATCTCGTGCTCCTTGACCGAAGAGTCCGGGAGCTCCTCGTAGGCGTTGAGCAGGAGGACGTTCGAGAGCTTCCGCTGGAGGAGCGTGAGCGGCGCCTTCACGTGGATGGCCCCCACGTGCTTCTTCAGTTCGGCTCCGGTGACGCGGCTCTCGATGATCGTCTGGAGGCGGCTCCGCCTCGGGCGCGACGGGAGCGCGCGGGAGGGGCGCCCGACGTCGGGCACGGAGCCGCCGTGCTCGTGGGCGAGGCGGTGGTCTGGGGAAGGTATCACGCTCATCGCCCGCGCCCCAGAATTGCCGCCGGCCGGAGCGGGGCGGACCCGCGACGGGGACTCACCCTGAAAAATGGTGCCTTTCGGGCGCCGCCCCGTAGACCGGTACCTTTCGCAAGCGGATCGGCCCGCACGGTGCCGCCAGGGGCGATCTGCGCCCCGTAAACCGGTCCCTTTCGGGTGCCACCCCGTAAAGTGGTACCCGTCCGCCCTGGAAACCGGTGCCTTTCAGTCTCGGCTCCGTGCGGAGGAGACGAGAATCGGCCCTGACGCTCGCGTGGAGGCCGATTTCGTAGACCCGAGCGGGCCGCTTCTCGGGCGCCCCGTAGACCGGTACCCTTCGCCCTGGAAACCGGTGCCTTTCGCCCCGTAAACCGGTACCTCTCCCCCCGTAGACCGGTACCTTCCGCCCTGTAAAGGGGTACCTTCGGTGTCGGATCTCGTTGGGCCGCAACGGGATGGCGACCCCTAAACGTCTTAAACATCTTCTAAACTCTATTAAACGACGACGAGGGCGTCGCGTCGTCGGTTTGAGGAGGATTGGGGAGGGGACCCGGAAGACCCGGCGTCACGGGATGAGCGCGGTGGGCGAGCGCTGAGGCTCAGGCCCCGAGCAGTTTTTGTCCGGACACGTGAGCCGCCGCGGACGCGAAGCGCGCTGGGCAAAGCGAGTTGTCATGACGCCCCCGTGCTTCCGCTCCCCCGTCTCACCCCTCGACGCCTCCGGTTCGCCGCCCATTCCGCCGTCCTCGGCCTCGCACTGGCGGTGCCGTTCGCGAGCTCCGAACAGGTCGTCGGCAGTTCGTCCACCCAGCGCCCGGCGTCCGTGCTCGCCCGGTTGGGATCGGGTCGCCACGCGGCCGAGGACTCGACCGACGAAGAGCGCTCCGCACCCCCCCGAGAGACCGCACGCCAGCCAGCGCCTCCACGGGCCCGACGCCTCCCCCCGCCGCTCGTGGCCCGCCCCGCCAGCGGCCCGGTCAGCTCCCCCTTCGGCTGGCGGCGGCACCCGGTCACGGGACGGTCCCGGCACCACGACGGCGCCGACCTCGCGGTCCCACTTGGCAGCACCGTCCGAGCCGTGGCCTCCGGCGTCGTCCGCTCGGCCGGCCGCCGGTCCGGCTACGGCCTCGTCGTCGAGGTCGAGCACGAGGCGGCACCTGGGCGGACCCGCGTTCGGACCCTCTACGCCCACCTCTCCTCGACAAGCCGGGGTCTCCGGCCGGGTGTCCGAGTCGGGCGCGGTCAGCCCATCGGGGCGAGCGGCGGGGTCCCCGGACGCGACGGCGTCTCGACCGGGCCACACCTCCACTTCGAGGTCCGCGACGCCTCCGGCCGACCGCTCGATCCAAGCGTTTTCCTCCGCGCTGGCGGACGCCGCGCACGGAGGGTCGATGGTTCCTGGCAAGTAATGTTCTCGTCAGGACGAGAACTCCGACCGGCCCGGTCCCACGTGGGTCTCCCACCCCGCGCTCCGGCCGCTTTCGCTCCGCCGTCGTCGGCGGGCTCAAGGGTTCGAAACCGGAACGCACGATGACGGACGGCCCCGCTTCTGAGACCAACACGCCCACCGTCCCGAGGGCTCGCAAGAAGGGCGGTCGCCCGCCCGGGGTCCGGCGCGGTCAGAAGGTCGAGGTCCGTGTGAGTGGGGCCGAGAAGGCCGAGCTTCGGGAGTCTGCCGAGGAGGCCGGGATCACCGTCTCCGAGTACGTGCGGCGACGGTCTCTCGGCCGACCCGTCGCCGCGCGGGCCGACCGAGAGACGCGGGTGCTCCTCAGGAGGATCGGGGTCAACCTCAACCAGCTCGCGCGTGCGGCGAACACACCGGGTACGGCCGTCCCCGAACGCCCGTTGGGCGACGCGCTCGACCAGCTCCGCCGCGTGCTGGCGGGGCTGGAGTAGCCCGCCCGGCCGTGGTCGTGACGGCGAGCGTCCAGTCCAGCTTCTCGAAGCTCTCCGGTTACCTCGGGGGCGGCGAGGAACGGGTGGGGTGGGTCGAGACCCGGAACGTGTTCGCGGACGACGTGCCGGGGGCCGTCGCCGAGATGAGCGAGCAGGCCGGGCTCTCGGCTCAGACCCAGAAGCCGGTCTACCACCTGACGATCGCGTTCGACCCGTCCGACAACCCGACCGAGGCCGAGGTCCGGGGCGCCGTCGACCGGACGCTCCGGGACGTCGGGCTGGAGCACCACCAAGCGCTCGTCGTGCGACACGTCGACCGCGAGCACGCCCACGTCCACGTGATGGTCAACCGGGTCGGGCCGGACGGGAAGGCGTGGTCGACGTCGCACGACCTCCGGCGATTGAGGGCGTCGGTCGAGCGGCAGGAGCGCGAGCTCGGCGTCCGCTGGACGGGCCGGAACGCGCGGGCCGCTGGCACCAGCCGCGAGACCGACCGGGGGTTCGCGCGCGAGGTGCGCGACCGGGCGCTCGGGGACTTGCAGGGCGCGCCGACGTGGGCTGAGCTCGACGCCCGGTTGCAGGCGAAGGGGCTCCGCATCGAACGGCGCGGGCGCGGCGCGGTCGTGACCGACGGGAAGCGCGAGGCCAAGCTCTCGTCGGTGAGCCGGACGGTCAGCCGCCCACGGCTGGAGGCCCGGCTCGGGAGCCTCGCGGCGCACCAGCGCTCGCCAGACGAGGCGCGACGCGCACGCCAGCCCGACGGACCCGCTCGGGCACGGTCGCCGGAGCACCAGGCCACCCGCCAGGGCGGGAGGCGGTCGGGTGCCCTGAGACGGACCGCATTCCGGGGCCGCCGCATCGGCCGCGCCGCGGGCCGGGCCGTCGGGGACGGGGAGCGCGACGCCGAGGAGGTCTTCGCCCGGACCGTCCTTCGAACGGGGAGCCGGGCGGCACTCGCCGCGGCCAGTCGTGGACAGCGGGGAGCCGCGGACGGGGGGAAAGGACCGCAGGGGCAACGCCCGCCGTCGTCGCACGCGGGCCGGACGTACGAGGCGCGCGCGCGCGCCCGAGACGCCCGCCGGGGCAGACGGGTCGACCGGATGGAGAGGGCCGTACGCGACCACGCGAAGACGGCCCGGTTGGTGGCCGAGCGGGGGAAGGCGCTCCGGGTGGTCGCCCGCATTGAGGAGAAGGCCGCGAGCGCTGTCACGGCCGCCCAGAAGGAGTTGAGCGGAGCCCAGGCGCGGGCCGCGGAGGCGAAGCGCGCGTTCGGGGCCTCGATGGCGGACACCTACGAGGAGCCGTCGGAGGCGGCGCAGACCTTCTTGAGAGACGCCCGGTCGGACGGCGCCGACCGAGCCGTCCAGCGGATGGCCGTCGACCCCGAGAGGTCCGGGGCGCTCAAGCGCTCGCCGTCTACCTCGCGCTACGGCCTCGTGCGGGGGACGACGACGGTGCCCGCCCGCACGGCCGCGCCGCAAGCGGCGGAGCGGGGCCGCGTGTTCGTCGAGGCCCGACAGGCCGTCCAGAAGGCCGAGTCAGCGGTGAGGCGGGCGGGCGAGGTCCACCGCACGGTGTCGTCCGAACTCTCCGGCGTTCAGCGGACCGCCCACCGGGTCTCCGTCGACAAGTTCGGACCGGGGGCCGTCCGGGCGAGACTCGAACGGCTAGAGAGGTCCCTCCGAGACCAGCGCGCTCGCGCGCCCGGCGTCCGGCTGACGCCCGCTCGGCTGGACGGCTCAGCGGGTAGGGCGCTCGCGTCGCGCGTCGGGTCCGTCGGCGTCGCGATGGCGGAGAGGGCTGCCAAGGCGGCCTCTCGATCGCTTGGGCGGGGCGAGTAGGAAAACAGTCCCACCACGTAGGATGAGATCGACGTGAGGTTTCCCAAACGCCAGGGTTTTCCAGACGTTGTTTCGCGGACGGGTTGCTAGTCGGTTTCCGGCTCCAACGCAGCTTGTCTCGGAGGACGGCCGCAGCGCTGGCGAAAGGGCCGTTTTTAAGGATGCCTTCCGAGGTTCGACCGAGCCCGCCGTCAGTCAGGACGGTTCGCTCCGTAGAACGCGCCGAAGTGGCGGGTGAGGAAGAGCGCCACGATAGATAAAAGCGCCGAGGCCGAGTGCCAGAGCGTAACCCCCGTCGCCGATGTCGAACTCGCCGACCGAATGCTCGGTGGCGCGACGATGCTCGCGAGAGCGGGATCAGCCGGTAGCGGATGTTGGGACGGTCACTCGGACGCGGGTCCCACCGGACGGCCCCGGACCGACCTCGAGATCACCGGCCACAAGGTCCGCACGGTGTCGCATTGTTCGGAGGCCACCGCCGGCCTCGGGGCCCTCCATGGAGATGCCGTCCCCATCGTCGGCGATCGTCAACGTCGCGCCCGGTCCTTCGATCCCCAGCGTCACCTCGACGCGACGGGGGCGCCCGTGCCGCAGGGCGTTGGTGATGGCCTCCTGCGCGATCCGGTAGAGGTGCCTTTCGGAGTCTGGGGCGAGCAACGCGCCGTCCCCCTCGGACTGGAACGTGACCGAGGCGGTCGCCACCCGGTCGGCGTCGGCCACCAACGCCGCCAGCGCGGGCCGGAGCCCCCCGGGCTCGATCTCCGACGCCATGAGCCCCCGGGACAGCCGGCGCACTTGGCGGAGCGCTTCGTCGACCAGGTCCGCGACGTCGGCCGCCTCGGCTCGCTCGACGGCCCCCCCCCGCTCGACCCGCCGGACCAACCCCCGCGCGAGCATCGAGAGCCCCGTGAGGTGGGACCCCACGCTGTCGTGGAGCTCGTGCCCGATCCCCACCTGAGTGGCTTCGACCGACGCGAGCAGGTCCGCCTGGAGCTGCTCGCGGGCCTCCCGCTCGGCCACGAGACGCGCGGCCCCCCTCCGGAACGCCTGCGCCATGAGCCCCAGTCCCACGCTCCCGGCCACGATGACGACGGCGATCCAGGGCCGTCGGGGGTCGTCGAGGCCGTACGACGCAGAGGCCAGTCTGAGGTACCCCGCCGCGACGGCCACCCCGGTGAACGCGGTCATGGGCAGCCGCATCCGGACGACCGAGAAGGCAAGGAGCAGGAAGAGCATGACGATCCCTCCCTCAAACTCGATGGCGTCGGTCGAGCGGTCGACGGCGGTGCTGAGGACCACGGCACCGACCTCGAGCACAGTGGCGACGTACGGAAGCATGCGCGACGGCCCAGCCTGCGCAGTGAGGCGGCGACGTGCGGACCGGGCGATCCAAACCTCAAACCCGGCAACGACCGCCAACGTGACGAGGGCGACCAGTGCCCCTTGGGGGTCCGGATGTGTTCCCCGAACGACATCGACGGCACTGAGTACCGCGATGAGCCCGAACAGCCCGACGAAGAGGGCGGCCAGGGCGCCTGCCCGGAGCCACTCGGCCTTCAGCGCGATCTGCCCGAAGGGGTCTCCCCCTGTCGCCGGTCTCTCGGTCAGCCCGACGCGACGCTCAAGCGTGGGTGTCATGAGAGGCCCCGTTCCTGGGCGTGGCGGATCGCATAACGCGTGAGGTCGCCGCCGCTCTGGAGCCCCAGCTTCTGCTTGATCCGGGCCCGGTAGCTCTCGACCGTGTTCGGGCTGACGACCATGGCCTCGGCGATCTCGGCCGTCTTCTTCCCCCGCCCCATGAGCTCGAGGGCCTCGAGCTCCCGGTCCGAGAGGGCGTCGACGCCCGAGGCCGGCGTGGCCGCCGGCCCGCCCGAGAACTGGCGGACGATGGCCTCGGCCATCGACGGGCTCACGTAGGTCCCGCCGCGGAGGACCCGGCGGATGGCCTCGACGATCCGCTCGCCCGCCTCGCTCTTCATGAGGTACCCCCGGGCGCCCGCCTTCAACACGCGCTCGGCATAGAGGCCCTCGTCGTGCATCGAGACGACGAGGACGGGGAGGTCGGGGCGGAGGGCCTGGAGCGACTTGACGAGCTCGACCCCGCTCAT
Source organism: Rubrivirga sp. (assembly GCA_964229475.1). Classification (GTDB taxonomy): domain Bacteria; phylum Bacteroidota; class Rhodothermia; order Rhodothermales; family Rubricoccaceae; genus Rubrivirga. Next base: position 52 of record CAXRFJ010000284.1, on the reverse strand, counting down.
CCCCCCCATCGTCACGTCAGTCACGACGACGTCGCAGTCTGCGGGGAGGCCA
>CAXRFJ010000283.1:0-6161 GCA_964229475.1 Rubrivirga sp. | reverse complement strand
GCCCTCGACCGTGGGCTCGAAGCGGAGGTCCTCGGCCTGGAGCGCCAGCTCCGGCGCGGCGTCGCCGGGGTGGTCGAGGGCGAACGGCGCGCTCGTCTCGCGCGCCGCGATCCGCCCGTCCTCGTTGCGCACCCAGAGGCGGACGCGCGCGCGCGCGGCGTCGGCGAACGCCTCCGTGTCGACCTCGAACGCTCCGACGGCGATGGGCGCCTCGCCCAGCTTCTGCCAGCCGGTGGGGTCGTCGGTCCGGTTGAGCCACACCTCGACGGTGTCCGGCGTCGCGCGCGTCGTGGTCCACGTGACCGTCTGCGTCCCGGTCCAGCGCGCGCCCGAGGCGGGCGCGGTGATCGCGACGGCGTCGGGGTCCTGGCGGACCTTCGAGAACAGCCACGGCGCGAGGAGCGGGTTGTTGAACCACGGCCGCCACGGGCCGTGCCCGAGCGTGGCCTCGCTCGTGTAGATCAGGTCGGCGTGGGCGTCGATGGCCGCCGCCAGCGAGTCCTGGCCGATGGGGCTGGGGCAGTCGAACGCGCGCGCGGGCTCGAGCGGCGAGCGCCGGCAGTGCGTGTAGACCACGTCGCGACCGAGGTCCTCCATGGCCTGGACGATCCGGCGCGTCTCCCACGGCGGCACGAGCGTGGCGGGGTCCTGCTCGCCCGAGAAGGCCCAGACGGGCATGTGGGCGATGTCGTCGGCCTGCGAGGGGAAGCTCTCGCCGCTCATCGGGACGGCCGCGGCGAACCGGCCGGGCAGGCGCGAGATGAAGTCCCACGTGCCGTGGCCGCCCATCGACAGGCCCACGATGTAGATCCGGTCGGGGTCGATGGAGTACTCGGCCTCGACCGACTCCAGGATCTCGAGGACCGTCCGCTGGATCGGCTTGAAGTCCGAGACGTCGGGGTCCTGCTCGGCGCTCCAGCGGATCGCGGGGTCGTTGGGGACCTGGGGCGCGAGCACGAACGCCGGGCGCTCGGCCTGGGCCTCGGGCGTGGCCCAGACCGTCCCGAGGTCGTGGGCGGCGATGTTGCGGAGGTTGTCGGACCCGTCGGCGTTCGCGCGTTCGCCGTTGCCGTGGAGCGCGAGGACGAGCGGGTACGCGGTGCCCGCGTCGTAGTCCTCCGGGACGAACAGGCCGTACTTGACCGTGACGCCGTTCGACGTGCGGGACAGCCGCTCGAACGCGTCGGCGACGCTTTGGGCCGACGCCGCGCCGGCGGTGGCGAACAGCAGGAGGGCGAGGAGGGCGGACCGCATGTGCGTCGGGATGTGGGGGGCACCGTATGGTCGCCGTGCTCCGGCCCGAACGCAACCGCTATTCCCCCACTTCCGGCCCGGCCGGCCGGTCGTAGCGCGCGAGGTCGAACGGCTCGGCGAGGTAGCGGTCGCGCCAGCCCGGCCGCGCCGCGTCGAGCAGCAGCGCCTCGGCAGCGCCCACCGGGTAGACGGCGGCCCGCCCTGCGGCCGCGAGGTCCAGCCCCCGCAGTTCGTCCACGAGTTGGCGACGGCGGTCGGCGGCGGCCACGGCGTACGGCGCGGCGCCGGCGACGGGGGGCACCCCGCCCGCCTCGGCGGCCGCCTCGGCGGCCCGGATCTCGACGTACCGGGCCACGCCCTCCTGCCACAGCTGGAAGGCGAGGTAGCGGGCGTCGGCCGCGCACAGCCCGTCGCGGAGCGCGCCCCGCGCGTCCCGGACCGCCGCGAGCGACGCCGCCGTCGGGGCCGCCAGCGCGTCGGCGAGCGCCGTGCGGTAGGCGTCGAACCGCTCGCCGACGGCCGGCGCGTCGTACGGGAACGGGTAGGTCAGCATCCACATCCCGGTCGTGTCGCCGCGGGCGAGGTCGAGCGCGGCGACGGCGTCGAAGTAGCCGGGCTGCGCCATCTGGACCTGGTGGACGTGCTCGTGGAGCAGCGTCAGCACCCAACCGGTCAGGCCCAGCCCCGTCTGCTCGGGCGTGCCCACGACGACCGTCGGCACGCCGCCGACGGGGAACGTGGCGAGGAAGTCCGGCCGGAGCTGGCGGGCGCGGGCGTAGACCGGGCCGCCGAGGAGCGAGTCGAACGGGACGGCGAGGGCGAAGCCGTCCGGCGGGCGCGGGTGGCGGACGAGCACCTCGCGGTCGCCGGCGACGAGGAGCGTGGCGAACGGCGCCTCGTGCCACCCGGGCAGCGGGTCGATGGCCGCGCCGAGGCGGAAGGCCTCCGCCAGCCGGGCCCGGTCCGCCTCGGCGAGCGGGTGGGCGCCGCCGTCCGGCGGTTGAGCGAATGGGGACGCGGCGAGCGCGAGGGCGAGGAGGACCGGCTTCATCGGGCGTGGTGCGGGGCGCCGGAGCATCGCCACGACGGCCGGCCAGCGTCCTGAGGGCGATCGGAGGTTCGTCGGAGGCCGCGCCCTCCGATCTTCCTCCGACGGAAGCGCGCCCCGCACGCGTAGCCTCTGCCCATCGTCCTCGCTCCGATGCCGCCCGCCGCCCCGTTCGCCCTCGGCCCCTGGACCGTCGACCCCGTCGCCAACGAGGTCCGGCGCGGCGGCGCCGTGGTGCGCCTGGAACCGAAGGCCGTGGCCGTCCTCGTCCACCTCGCGGAGCGGGCCGGCGAGGTCGTCACGCGCGACGAGCTGATGGACGCCGTCTGGCCCGACGTGGTGGTCACGGACGCCTCGCTGACGCGGTGCGTCTCGCAGCTCCGCCAGGCCCTCGGCGACGACGCGCGCGGCGCCGGCCTCATCGAGACGGTCCCCAAGGTCGGCTACCGGCTCCACGCCCCCGAGGCGGAGCCCTCCGACCCGCCGCCCCGGCGCCCGATGCTCGGGGGCCTCGGCCTGGCGGTCGCCCTCGTCCTCGTCGCCGCCCCGCTCCTCTGGCGCGGCCCCGCCTCCACCCGCGTCGAGTACCGCGTCGACGTGACCGGCACGATCGCCGACGCCCGCGTGACGACGACGGGCGCCGACGGCACGCCGGTCGAGGAGCCCGTCGCGTCGTTCCCGTTCACCCGGACCGTCGATCTCGGAGAGCGTCGGTCGGGCGCGGTCGAGGTCCGGCTCCGCGGGCAGGCCGCCGAGGCCGACGTCCGGCTGGCGGTGACGGTGCGCCGCGGGGCCGAGGTCCTGGCCGAGCACACGACGACCGGGAGCACGGCGGCGGATTCGGTGGAGGCCGTCTTTTTCTACGCCTCCGCCCAGTTCGGCGAGTGACTACTCGACGCCGCCGAGCGTCCAGTCGACCTCAGGCGAGCGGAAGTGGTTGACGCCGAGCGCCGTCCACCGCGGGCCGAACGCGCCGAGGCGGGCGCGGTAGCCGCCCCACGAGCGCGCCGCCTGCGGCGTCCACCCGATCTCGGCGACGCCCGCCAGCCGGGGGACCGCGAGGACCTCGACGTCGCGGATCGTGGAGATCGTCTCGGCCCACAGCGGCGCCTCGACGCCGAGCACGGCCGCCTCGGGCACGCCGAGGAGCGCCCTGGGGTCCCAGTCGTACGCGTCGCGGACGCCGTTGACGCCGGCCCACGTCAGCCCGAGGACCGTCGACTCGTCGTACTTCATGTCGATGTAGATCCGGTCGGACGGCGAGAGGACGAGCTGGGCGCCGTCGGCGACGGCCGCCTCGACCTGCCGGGCCACGTCGGCCCGCTGGGCGCGCCAGACCTGGATGAGGGCGCCCGGCTCCAGCCCGGCGTGCGCCACGTCGTCCCAGCCGGCGTAGCGCTTGCCGGCGGCCGTCACGATCGACTGGGCGCGGGTGACGAACGCGGCGTACTGCGCGGCCGTCAGCTCCTCGACCTCGTCGCCGCCGAGGTGGATCACGTCGCCGGGGAACTGCTCGGCCAGCGACGCCACGACGTCCTCGACGAACGCCCACGTCTCCTCCTTCTCGACGCAGACCGTGCTGAACCCGACGTTCGTCCCGGTGTACGGCGCCCGCGCGCGGCCGTCGCAGTTGATCTCGGGGATCGCCGCGAGCGCCGCGTTCGTGTGCCCCGGCAGGTCGATCTCGGGGACGACCGTGATAAAGCGGTCGGCCGCGTACCGGACGATCCGCGCGACGTCCTCGACGGTGTAGTAGCCGCCCGGCCCGCCGCCGACCTCCGTCCGCCCGCCGACGCGCGCGAGCTCCGGACGCGACGGGATCTCGATCCGCCAGCCCTGGTCGTCGGACAGGTGGAGGTGGAGGCGGTTCAGCTTGTGGAGCGCCATCAGGTCGAGGACGCGCTCGACGTCGGCGACCTCGAAAAAGTGGCGGGCCACGTCGAGCATCATCCCGCGGTAGGCGAACCGCGGGGCGTCGACGATCCGGGCGGCCGGGATCGGGAACGTCGATTTCAGCGCGGCCTCGTACTCGACGCGCGCCGGGAGCAGCTGGCGGAGCGTCTGGACGCCGTAGAACAGGCCGGCCGGCGCGCTCGCCACGAGGTCGACGCCGCCCGCCGACACGTCGAGCGCGTAGCCCTCGGCGCCGTGCCCCGCCCCGGCGTCGATCCGGAGCCGCACGGCCGGCGTCCCGCCCGGCGCGCTCTCGACGACCGGCGGCGTGGTCTCGACCGTGTTGCCGACGAGCGCCGCCAGCACACCCGCGATCCGCCGGGCCTCGGCGTCGCCGGGCTCGACCACGAGCGGCGTCGTGCCCGTCATCTCGAACGCCGGACCACCGCGCATCCCGACCTCGGCCGGGAGCGGGATCAGGGCGGGCGCCTGGGCGTGGGCGGCGGTCACGAGGAGGGCGAGCAGGACGAGCGGGCGCATCGGGCGGGCGTGGGGGCGACGCCCCAAGGTCGCTCATGCCGGCCGGCTCCGTCCGCCTCGGTGCGCCGGCCGAGACGCCGAGGCGGCCTCAGCCGCGCGCGCGGAGCCAGGCGGGGTAGCCCATCGCCGCCTCGGCCGGGAGCGCCGGCGCGTCGGGGCGGCCGAGCCAGCGGGCGGCGGCGGTCGCGAGGGCCCGCTGGCGCGACGCCGCATCGGGCCCGTCCGCTTCGAGGCACACCGACCACCACACGTCGCCCCCGACGGCCACCTCCGACAGCTCGAGCCGGCACGTTCCGTCGCCCGCCTCGTGCTCGTGTTGCCGCCGCGTTTTTCGGATGTCGATCCAGCCGTCGTCGGGCCGGGCCTCCTCGCCCAGGGCGAACGACCACTTCGTCCACGTCTCGAGCGGGGCCGCTGCCCGGCCGGCCCGGAGCGGACCGGCGGGACCGTCGCGCCGCTTCGCCTCGATCCGCCCCTCGCGGAGCTTGAGGCCGAGCGCGTCGCTCGCCGGCGCGAGGTAGCAATCCGCCCGCGTCTCGGGCGCGACGGCCGGCCCGAGCGCGTCGAACCACGCAGCCACGTCGGCCGGCGTCGCGCCGCGGACGAACCAGCGGGCCTCGGTGGTGCGGAGCGGGGACGTGGGCGACGAGGCGGGGGGCATGGGGCGACGTACGCGCCACCCCCCTCGCCCCTTCCCGCGCCCTACACGGCCCCGATCATGCCGAGCACGCCGGCCCGGATCATCGCCACCGAGATGGCCGCCAGGAACAGGCTGGCCACCTTGGCGACGGCCTTCGACGTGCCCGGCCCGAACAGCCGGAGCAGCGACGGCCCGAACGTGAACGCGACGAACACGAGCGCCATGTTGAGCACGATCGACGCGAGCGTGACGCCCCAGCCGTAGGCCCCGTCCGTGATGAGGATCGTCGTGATGGCGCCCGGCCCGATGATGAGCGGGATGCCGAGCGGGACGACGGGCAGGTCCACGGGCTCGCCCTCCTCGTGCTCGGTCAGCTTGGCGCGGTCCTTTTTCTTCCCGCCGCGGCGGTCCTTCGTGTCGCCGAAGGCGAGGTCGGTCACCGCGATCACGAGCAGGATGATGCCGCCGCCCACGCGGAGGTCGTTGAGCGTGATGCCGAGCGTGTCGAAGATGACCTGCCCGGCGAACAGCATGAGCACGGCCAGCACGAGCGCCGCCAGGAGCGCACGGATGAGGAGCTGGCGGCGGTCGTCGGCCGTGAACGTCTCCGTCATCCCGATGTAGAGCGGGAGGATGCCGGGGATGTTGATGGCGACGAAGAGCGGGAGGAAGGCCGCGACGAGGGCGGCGACGAAGTCGGGCACGGCGGAAACCCCGGGGGCGGGGCGGGTGGAACGGGCCGAAGGTCTGCCAACAACGGGCCAGACCCCGTGACGACTCCGTGGG
>CAXRFJ010000282.1:0-6820 GCA_964229475.1 Rubrivirga sp. | reverse complement strand
CCTCGGCGTCGAGGCGGGCGTCCTCGACGGCGTCGACCGAGGGCGGGCGCTCGGCGAAGTGGCGCTCGGTGAGGCGGACGCTCCCCGCGTCGACGCTCTGGCGCCGCGTCACGCCGTCCGCCCGCGTCCCCAGCGCGACCTCCGTGGACCCGCCGCCGATGTCGACCACGAGGGCGGCGTCGAGGCCCGGGAGGAGCGCGAGCGCGCCACGGAAGGACGCCTCGGCCTCCTGCTCGCCCGAGATCACGCGGTAGTCCAGCCCCAGCTCGTCGCGCACCCGGTCCCGCAGCTCGCCGACGTTCGCGGCGTCCCGGCTCGCGCTCGTCGCCCCGATCACGACGCGCTCGGCGCCGAGCCGCTCGGCCGTCGCCTGCGCCGCCGCCAGCCGGTCGAGCACGCGGTCCATGGCCTCCGGCGCGAGGCGCCCGCTGGCGTCCACGCCCTGGCCGAGGCGGGCGAACCGCTCCTCGTCCTCGACGACCGCCAGCCGCCCGTCGGCGACGTCGGCCACCACGCTCATGACGGTGTTCGTTCCGACGTCGATCGCGCACACCCTCATGCCTGGCCCCGCGTCCACCGCCCGCCCCACCACTCGTTCTCGGTCTCCTCGGCGACGAGCCGGAACCCTTCGTCCGCCATCCGCGCGACGAACCGGTCGCGCTCGGTCGCCAGCAGGCCCGACAGGACGACCGAGGCGGACGGGGCCACGCGCTCGATCAGGCCGGGGAGCAGCGGCGCGAGGATCGACGAGATGATGTTGGCGATCCCGAGGTCGAACCCGGTCTCGGGCACGACCTCCAGCGAGCCCTCGCGGACCTCGAGCGCGTCGGCCACGCCGTTCTGCGCGGCGTTGTCGCGGCCGTTCGTCACGCTCCACGGGTCGACGTCGACGCCGACGGCCGAGGCCGCGCCGAGGCGGAGCGCGGCGATCGCCAGCACGCCCGTCCCGGTGCCCACGTCGAGCACCCGGCCCGCCTCGGGCACGGCGCCGGCGAGGAGCCGGAGGCAGATCCGCGTCGTCTCGTGGTAGCCCGTCCCGAACGCCATCTTGGGGTCGATGCGGAGCACGGTGGCCCCGCCGGCGTCGGGCGGCACCTCCGTCCACGACGGGGCGACGACGAACGGGCCGGCCTCGATGGGTTGGAGGCTGGCCTCCCACTGCGCGTTCCAGTCCTGGTCCGGGACGACCTCCTCGACCAGCGCGGCGGCCGTCAGCCCGCGGTCGCGGAGGAGCGCGCCGACGGCCTCGCGCGCCGGGCCGTCCCACCGCGGGGCGGGCGCGTAGGCGACGAGCGCCTCGGGGAGCTCTTCGAAGGCGTCGAACCCGAGGTCGGCGAGGTCGGCGACGAGCGGCTCACGGGCGCCGTCGTCGGGGACGGCGAGGGTCAGGCGGAGGGTGTCGGGCACGGGCGGTCGGGGGCGGGGCCGGGTCAACGTCGCCGGGCCGCCGGGGTGCCCTAGACGTCCGAGGTCGGCGTCTCCGGCGCGGGCGGGGCCGGCGGTGGCGGCGGGGCCGGCGTCTCGTCGGCCGCCGCGTCCCCGGCCGGCGCCTCGGGGGCCGCCGCCGCCGGCGCGTAGACGTGGACGCCCCACAGCACGTCGCTGCTCGGCCCGAAGTCGCCGAACGCGCGGCTCCCGTCGGACTCGTAGTGGAGCACGTACGTCCCCGGCGCCAGCCGGACGGTCCCCTCGAACCGGCGGTGGAAAAAGGCGTCGCCGGCCGGGACCGTGTTCTGCCAGTTCATCGACCAGACCACGGCGCCGCTCGCGCGCTCGATCTGGGCGAAGTCGTAGCGGACCTCGTCCGACATCTCGCCCTGCGCCACGACGAGCACGTCGGTCGGCTCGTCGACCTGGAACGTCACCCGGTGGTCCTCGTCGTTGCCGACCGAGTCGATCCGCGCGAGGAGCCGGGCCGGGTCGGGGAGCGCGAGGGCGCCGGCGGGGGCCGCGGGGGCGGGCGGTTCGGCGACCCGGACGTCGAGCGTGGCGAGGTCGAGGTCGGGGTCGAGGGCGTAGAGGACGGCGCCCCAGAGCGGGTCGTCGGGCCCGCCGTCGCCGTTGTAGCCGTCGCAGTCGTGCGACCCGTCGGTCTCGTAGAGGAGCCGGTACGTGCCGGGGTCGAGCGAGAGCGCGGCGGTCGCGCGCTTGTTCTTGTCGTCGCCGCCGGCCGGCTCGAGGCCGTCGCGCATCTCCCAGACCTCGTCCCAGTCGCCGTCCTCCTCCTCGACCTCGAGCGTGGCGTAGTCGTAGCGCGAGCCCGACGTGATCTCGCCGACCGCCACGAGGAGCACGTCGAGCGGCTCGGCCGTCGTGAACGTCGCCTCGAGCTCCTGGTCGGGCCCCACGCAGTCGAACGCGGCGATCTGCGGGAGGTCGAGGGCGGCGGGGTCGAGCCGGGCGACGGCCTGGTCGGGCGAGGCCCGGCGGACGGTCACCCCCCAGGTCCAGGGCAGGAGCGGCGGGTTGGCGGCCCAGTCGCCGTAGGCGTGCGACCGGTCGGCCTCGAAGGCGACGCGGTAGAAGCCGGGCTGGAGCTCGACCTCGCTCTCGACGACGCGGTTCTTGAGCGAGCCGCCGGCCCAGGTCCCCTCGGCCGGGACGGTCCAGACCGTGTCGCGGTCGCCGAGCCGGACGATCGAGGCGCGGTCGGCCACGACGCCGTCGGTGATCTCGGTGACGGTGCGGACGGCGACGCGGGCGGGCGCCGTCACGTGGAGGATCTCCTCGCGCCGCTGGCGGCTGCGGACGCCGAGCGCCTGCCAGAGGTGGGTCGAGTCGTCGGGCGCGGCGGCGTCGGCGGGGTCGCCGAGGCCGGACGTCTCGGCCTCGCGGGCGGGCGCGTCGAGCCCACGCAGAATGAGCCGCCAGCGGCCGGCGTCGCCCACCCACGACCGGCCGCCGCGGCTGAGGAACGCCCGGAGCCGCTCGCCAAGCGACCCGTCGCGCGGGCCGGGCTGGCGGACGAGCGGGTCGCCGTAGGCCGTGAAGTAGGCGTCGTAGGTGCCGGGCCCGAGGCGGATCGTGTCCCGTAGGGCCAGGAGCGTCCCGCGCTCGGGGCGGCGCCCGGCGAGGCGCCAGACCACGGCGCCGTCGGAGCGGCGGACGACCCAGCCGTAGGCGGCGAGCGTCGTGTCGGCCGGCCCGCCGGAGGCCTCCTCGTAGGACCCGGCCGCGTCGACGGCGAACGTGCCGGGGGCGTCGAGCCGGAAGGCCTCGTGCTCGAGGTCGTCGACGTCGGGGCTCGCGAGGTCGACGACGGCGCGGCCGGTCCCGTCCGCGACGCGGACGACGGCGAAGATGGCGACGCCGAGGAGGCCGACGAGGAACAGGCGGGAGAGGACGGTGCGCACAGGAGTCCGGGGAGGTGCGGGCGCTACGGGGAGCCGGCCGCCGGGGTTGCCCGGGGCCACGGGGAGCCCGGATATATTCGCAACCCCGCGTCTCCGCGACCGAACACGGCGTCCCGCCGCTCGCGCCCGCCCTGCCGACCCCGCTCCCCGCCACCCGCCGCGCGCTCCGCGCCCTCGTCTCCTCGGCCTCCCGGCGGATCTCGCTGGGCGTCGGGGCCGTCCTCGCGCTGGGCGCGGTGGGCGTCGTGCGCGGCGTGGCCGTGGCGCAGGGCGCGGCGCTCGGCGTGGCCGCCTCCGCCGGCCTCGACGCGCTGGCGGTCGTGTCGGCCGCCGCGCTGTACCTCGCGCTGGCGGGGTCCGGCGAGCGGCCGGGCGCGCTCCGGAGTCTCGCCGTCCCGTTCGGGTTCGGCCTCGGCGTCCTCGCGCTGACGCTGGCCGTCGGCGCCAGCTTCGAGGGCCACATCGACCCGAAGACCGGGCTGCCCGACCGGCCGCTCACCGTCGTGTGGGCCGCCATCCTCGGGACGTCGGAGGCCGCGCTCGGGGCGACGGTCCTCGCCTCGCTCCGCCCCCTCGCGCTCCACCGCCGGCGCCGCTCGACGCTCTGGACGTGGGGGGCCTTCCTCGGCCTGACCGTCCGCTCCGCGCTGACGGTCGCCGGGCGGCCCCTGACGGTGTCCGTGCCGACGGCCAGGGCCGTGTTCGGCGCCGCCGCCGTGCTCGCCGGCGTCGGGATCGCGATCCGCCAGCGGTGGATCGGCGACCTCCCGAGCCGCCAGCGGGTCGCGGCCGGCGCGCTCGCGCTCGGGCTCTCGGTGACCCTCGTCGCGCTCCTCGCCGTCCAGTTCGACGGGCCCGGCGCGCTCCTGGTCGGCGACGGGACCGGGCGCGTCCCGGACTTCCCCTACACCGTGGTCCTGAGCCGGTCGCTGTCGGCGCTCGTCCTGTCGGTGACGGTCTTCGGCGCGCTCTACGGGCTCGCCACGACGCTCCACCTCCTGTTCGGGCTGTCGGCCGCGGCGGTGCAGGACCAGCGGGCCGGCGAGCGCCGGGCGCTCCGCTCGCTCGCCGACCTCTCCGGGCGCGTCCTCGACCGGGCCGAGCTGGCCGCCGCCGTCGCCCGCGGGCCCGTCGACGCCGGGCTGGCGGACGCCGCGTGGGTCGCGCTCACCGACCCCGCCCACGGCAACATCCGGCCGGTGGTGGTGGCCGCGGCGGGCCTCCCGCTCGAGGCCGCCGGCCGCGCCGCCGACGCCGACGCCCTCCACCGCGCGGCGTCCGAGGCCGACGGCGCGCTCGTCCTCGCCCACGCCGAGGCCGACCACCGGGTCCGCGCCCGGCCGGGCGACGGCGTGGCCAGCCTCGTCGCGCTCTCGCTCGGCGGGCCGAGCGCCGACGGGCCGGGCGGCCTCACGCGGGGCGTCCTCCTCGTCTCCCGGACCGCCTCCGACGCCTTCGAGGCTGACGACCTCGCCGCGCTCGAGACGTTCGCCGGCCAGGCCGCCCTCTCGCTCTCCCACGCCGACCTCTTCGCCGACGCGCTCGAGCGGGAGCGCCTCGCCCGCGAGCTCGCGCTCGCCCGCGAGGTCCAGCAGCGCCTGTTCCCCCAGTCGCTCCCCGAGGTGGAGGGCCTCGAGCTGGCGGCGGCCGAGCGCCCCGCCCGCGAGGTCGGCGGCGACTACTACGACGTCGTCCGGATCGGCGACGACTGCGTGGGCGTGATGGTGGCCGACGTGTCGGGCAAGGGCGCGCCGGCCGCGTTCTACATTGCCGAGCTCAAGGGCGTCTTCCAGGCCGGCAGCCGGCTGACGCGGTCGCCGGGCGAGCTCCTGGCCGGCGCCAACGACGCGCTCGCGCCGTCGCTCGGGCGCGGCGTGTTCGCGAGCGCCGTCTACGCCGTCGTCGACGCCCGCGAGGGGACGCTCGCGCTGGCCCGCGCCGGCCACACGCCGGCCGTCCTCGTCCGCGACCGCGGGCGGCCCGACGGCGGGCGCTGGCTCCTCCGCGGCGACGGCCTCGCCATCGGCCTCGACCGGGCCGGCGCGACGTTCCGCCAGACGCTCCGCGAGCAGTGCGTCCGCCTCGCCCCCGGCGACACGCTCGTGCTCTACACCGATGGCCTCGTGGAGGCCCGCGACGCCGACGGCCGGGAGTACGGCTACGACCGCCTCGCGACGTTCGTCGAGGCCCACGCCCACGTCGGCGCTCTCGACCTCCGCGACCTCCTCCTCGCCGAGCACCGCGCGTGGTCCGGCAGCGACGAGCCCGACGACGACACGACGTTCGTCGTGGTCCGCTGGTCCGGGCGCGGGGAGGACGTCCCGCCCGCCGACGTCTCCGCCGGCCCGCCCGTCACGGAGCGGGCGGCCTTCCCCGTCGGCCCCGCCACCCCCTCCCCGACCTGACCCCGCCCGATGAGCCATTTCTCCGTCTCCTTCGACCGCCGCGCCGGCACGCCCGAGGCGCCCGTCCGCGTCCTCGCCCTCCGGGGCGAGCTCGACGCCCACACGGCGCCCGACTTCGAGGCCGCACTCCAGGCCTGCCTCGACGACGGCGACGCCCGCCTCGTGGCCGACGGGTCCGGGCTCGACTACGTGTCGTCGGCCGGGCTGGGCGTGTTCATGGCCTTCGTGGAGCCGGCGCGCGACGGCGGCGGCGACCTCAAGATCGCGGCCCTCCCGGAGCGCGTCTTCGAGGTGTTCGACCTGCTCGGCTTCCCGACCGTGTTCGACATGCACGAGACGGTCGAGGGCGCCGTCGCCGCCTTCGAGGGCGCGTGATGGCCGGGCCGGCCCATAGCATGCGCGTGCGCGGCGACACGGCCGAGCTGGCCCGCGTCCGCCGCCGCGTCGGCGCGTGGGCCGAGGCGGCCGGGCTGGGCGACCGCCGCGCCCGCCGGCTCCAGCTGGCCGTCGACGAGGCCGTCGCCAACGCCATCGAGCACGGGATGGCCGACGGCGGGCACGTGGTCGTCCGCGGCGCGCCCGGGAGGGGCCGGCTGACGGTCGTCATCCGCTACCGCGGCGTCCGCTTCGACCCGACGACGGCGCCGGCGACGCCCGCGCAGGAGGTCGTCCAGACGCACTCCGAGCACGGCTACGGGCTCCACCTCATCCGCCGCCTCGTCGACGAGCTCGGCTACCGGTGGGACCGCGGGCCCAACGAGGTCCGGCTGACGGTCGAGCGGGAGTAAGGGCCGGCGCCGCGGCGGCGTCCGAGGCCCAGCCCCCGACCGCCATGCGCCTCGCCTCCGCCCTCCTCGCCCTCTGGCTCGGCGCGGGGCCGGGCGCGGCCCAGGGCGCGGGCGCCGTCGACGCGCTCCTGGCCGACTCGCTGGCGGCGCTCGGCGGCGGCGCCGTCCTCGTCGTGGTCGACGCCGACACGGTCCGCTACCGGGCGGCGGACGGGGACGGCGCGCTCGGCGAGATCGTCCCGCTCGGCACCGCGAGCGCGTGGCTGTCCGGCGC
>CAXRFJ010000281.1:0-2439 GCA_964229475.1 Rubrivirga sp. | reverse complement strand
CCGATCGGACCACCGGGGGGCGTCCGATCGGACGCCCCGAAACGACACCGCCCGCCTCGGCGCGGCGGCCGAGGCGGGCGGGGCTGGAGCCGCGCGGGCGCTACGCCGCGACGCCCTCGGCGTGGGCCTCGTCGTACTGCTCGCGCTCGATGTCGATGTTGGCCTCCTGGAGCTTGTGCTCCAGCCGCTCGTAGCCGCGGTCGAGGTGGTACACCCGGAGGACGTGCGTCTCGCCCGAGGCGACCATCCCGGCCAGCACCAGCGAGACGGACGCGCGGAGGTCGGTGCTCATGACCGTCGCGCCCGAGAGCGGCCGGGCCTTCCCGCCGACCTCGACCGTGTCGCCGGTCACCTTGAGGTCGGCGCCGAGGCGGCGGAGCTCGGGGATGTGCTTGAACCGGTCGGTGTAGATCGTGTCGCGGACCGTCGACGGCCCGTCGGCCTGCGTCATGAGGACGGTCCACTGGGCCTGGAGGTCCGTCGCGAAGCCGGGGTACGGGGCCGTCTCGATCGAGACCGGGCGGATCGTGTCGACGCCCTCGACCTCGACGGTCGCCCACTCGCCGTCGCCCTCGACGAACCGGAACGGGACGCCCGTCTGGCGGAACGCCTCGGTAAAGTCCGGCCCGAGGTGCTCGGGCTCGGCGCCGGTGATCCGGAACGTCTCGCCGGACGGCGTCGCGAGGGCCGCGGCGATCATGTAGGTCCCGAGCTCGATCCGGTCGGGGCAGTTCGTGAACTCGACGGGCTCGAGCTTCTCGACGCCCTGCACAGTGATCGTGTCGGTCCCGAGCCCCTCGATCCGGGCGCCCATCTGCTGGAGCATCCGCCCGAACACGACCACGTCCGGCTCGGCGGCGACGTTCTCGAGGACCGACTCGCCCTCGGCCGTCACGGCCGCCAGCATCACGTTGATCGTGGCCCCGACCGAGACCGGCTCGAACCGCATGCGGCCGCCCTTGAGCCGCCCGCCGGGCGCCTCGGCGATCACGTAGCCGGCCTCCTCGCGGACCTCGGCGCCGAGCGCCTCCATCCCCTTGATGTGGAGGTCGACGGGGCGGGGGCCCCACGCGCAGCCGCCGGGCAGCGACACGCGCGCCTTCCCGCCGCGCCCGAGGAGGGCCCCGAGCATGTAGAACGACGCCCGCATCTGCTTGACGAGGTCGTACGGCGCCTCGTAGTGGTGGAGGCCCGACCCGTCGATCGTGATCGTCTCCGGCGTGCTCGGGTCGTCGTCCGGGTCCCACGTCACCTTGCAGCCCGTCACGCGGATCACGTTCGAGAACGTGGCGACGTCCTTGAGGACGGGCATGTTGTGGATCGTGGTCACGCCGTCGGCGAGGACGGCCGCGGCCATGAGGGGGAGCGCGGTGTTTTTCGAGCCGCCGACGTGGAGCGAGCCGCGGAGGGCGCCGCCGCCTTGGATGACGAGCTTGTCCATGAGAGGGAGTCGGTTGAGAGGAGGCCGGCTGTGCCGGGGGCCAGGCAGGGGCGAACGCGGGGAGGGCGCCCGAAGGTTCGCCGCGGGCTGGGGGAGAGGCGTCCAAGCTAGGCGGCGGCGGCGGCGCCCTCGGCGAACGGAGGGCGGAGGCGGTGCGGGCACTCCGTGGAGACTGGCACGTCGGCCCGGTCTTTGCGAAGATTGGGCGAACGGCCGTCCCCCACGCCCATGCCCGCCCTGTCGCTCCGCCTGTTCGACGCCGCCTCCGACGCCGAGGCCGCCCGCTACCGCATCCTCGCCGGCCTCGCCGAGACGCACGACGCGTTCCGCGCCAACGAGGTCTCGCCCTGGCTCGACGACCTCGTCGCGCTCCACCGCTCGCTCGCCGCGCTCGTCTCCGGCGCCGCCTCGCTCGACGGCCGCGCCGGCGCCGTCGTCGACGTCGACTGGGAGGCGGGCCGGCTGGTCCGCGAGGCGCCCGAGGCGCCGCTCGCGCTCGAGCTGGCGCGGTGGGCGCTGCCGCGCGTCGAGGCCGCCATCACGGAGGGGCGGGCGCTCTACGAGTTCGCCGCCGAGCGGGCCGAGCTCCGGGCCGTCGGGCTCGTGCCGGCCTACCGCGACGAGGGCTTCCTGCTCGTCCGCGACGGCGCGGCCGTGTGCGTCCTCCGCTACCGGGTCTCGCCGCTGGCGACGCCGGACGGCCCGTACCGCGCGCTCCGCACGGTCCGCCTCGACGCCGCGCTCGACCCCCTCGCGCCGCCGTCCGAGTGGAAGGCCGCCCTGGCCTCGTCCGACCTCCCCACGCCCGCGGCCTTCTGCCTCGACGCCGAGGTCGAGCTCCCGGTCGAGCCCACGCTTGTGCCCGTCGCCAAGCGGAAGCTGCTGGGCCTCGTCGGCTCCTGGGGCGAGGCGTAGCGGGCGGCGGACCCCCGCGGGCCGACCTCGACCCGGCCCGGCGGGGCGCCGAGGCCGGGCGGGCGGGGCGAGTCCCCCCTCCG
>CAXRFJ010000280.1:0-3028 GCA_964229475.1 Rubrivirga sp. | reverse complement strand
CGAGGTCGCCGGCCTCGGCGCGGCGCTCGCCGAGGTCGACCGGCTCCGCCAGCAAGCGAGAACCGCCGTCGTCGTGACCGAGGCGGGCGCGGCGGGCGAGCGCGCGCTCGGCGTGATGGCCTTCGCCGACGTCCTCCGGCCGACCGCCGCCGAGACGGTCCGCCGCCTGAAGGCGGCCGGCGTCGAGCACGTCGCGGTCCTCACCGGCGACACGGCCGCCGTGGCCGAGGCCGTCGGCCGCGAGGCCGGCGTCGACGCGATCTACGCGGACCTGCTGCCCGAGGCGAAGGTCGAGCTCATCCGCCGGCTCGAGGCCGAGTGGGGCGGCGTGGCGATGGTCGGCGACGGCGTCAACGACGCGCCGGCGCTCGCGGCGGCGACGCTCGGCATCGCGATGGGCGGCGGCGGGACCGACGTCGCGCTCGAGACGGCCGACGTGGTGCTCATGGCCGACGACCTCGGCAAGATCCCGTACCTCCTCCGCCTCAGCCGCCGCACGCGTCGGACGCTCGCGGTCAACATCGCGATCTCGCTCGGCGCCATCGCGGTCATGGTCGTGACGATCCTCGGCGCCGGGCTCCCGCTCCCGCTCGCGGTCGTGGGACACGAGGGGAGCACGGTCCTCGTCTCGCTCAACGGCCTCCGCCTCCTCGGCGCCCGCGACCGACGCTGAGGCCGATCTCGGAGGCCGACCCCTGCGGCCGGTCGCCGAGGCCGGTCGCCGAGGCCGGTCGCCGAGGCCGGTCGCCGAGGCCGGTCGAGGAGTCCCCCCTCCTCCGATGAGGAGGGGGACAGGGGGTGGTCCGATGCGAGACCCACCGCCGGGCCCGACCCGCGCTACAGCAGCGACACCAGCAGGACCTGCGCCAGCAGGATCTTGAGGATGATCGCGACCGGGAAGACCGTCGTGTAGCCCACGTTCGGGAGGTCGTCGCCGCTCTGGTCGAGCGCGTAGCTGAGCACGGCCGGCTGCGACTGGATCCCCGCCACGACGCCGATCAGCAGGCCCATCGGCATCTTCAGCACCTTCCGCCCGACCCAGAGCGCCGTCACGGCGCCGGCGAACGTGACGACGGCCCCGGCGGCGACGATGGCCGCGCCGCCGGTCTGCGTGAGCGTCGTCAGGAACGTGTGGCCCGAGCGCGTGCCGATGCCGGCGAAAAAGAGGACGAGCCCGAACTGCCGCAGCACGAGGTTGCCGCTGTACGGGAGGTGCCACACGAGCGGGCCGGTCCGCCCCAGCGCGCCGAGCACGAGGCCGACGACGAGCGGGCCGCCGGCCAGCCCGAGCCGGAACACGAGGCCGCCCGGGAGCGGGACCGGCACGAGCCCGAGGAGCAGGCCCGCCGCGAGCCCGAGGCTGAACGTGAGCAGGTCGATCTCGCTCAGGGCCTTGTACGAGTCGCCTAAAAAGCGGCTCACGGCCGGGAGCGCCGCCGTCGGCGCGACGACGCGGACGCGGTCGCCGGGCTCCAGCACAGTGTCGTCGCGGGCCAGCCACTCGACGTCGCCGCGGCGGACGCGCGTGACGACGGCGCCGAACCGGTCCATCAGCCCGAGGTCGCCGATCCGCCGGCCGGCCACGGCGCGCGACGACACGAAGACCCGGCGGTAGTCGACCTGCTCGCGGTCGACGACGAGCGGGGCGCCGTCCTCGGCGCCGAGGTCGCCGGCCACGCGGTCGAGCGCCTCGGGCGAGCCGACGACGCTGACGAGGTCGCCCTCGCGGAGGTGCTCCTCGGGCGCCGGCAGCCGCTGGCCCTCGCGCTGGACCCGCCCGAACCGGACGTCGCCACCGTAGCGCGCGGCCAGCTCGCCGACGCTCGGCTCGGTCGCCTCCGGCCGCGTCACCCGGACCGTCCGCCGGTCGACGGCCTCGGGCACGGCCGCCTCGCCGCGGACGCGCGCGGCCTCGGCGGCGTAGTCGATCCGCCAGAGCCGCTGGGCCGCCGCGATCGCCAGGATCGAGCCGATCACGCCGACCGGGTAGGCGAGGGAGTACCCGACGACGGGCTCGTCGGCGATCCGGGCGGCCACGTCGGGCGGGACGTAGGCGGCGACGTACTCGAGCACGGCCGCGAGCGCCGGCGTGTTGGTCGTCGCGCCCGTGTACATCCCGGTCGCCACGGCCGCCGGCAGGTCGAGCGCGACGGCCAGCGCCCCGGCCAGCCCGGCCCCCAGCAGCAAGACGCCCACGGCGAGCAGGTTGTCGCGGACGCCCTTCCGCCGGAACGACGCGAAAAAGCCGGGCCCGCTGCTCAGCCCGATCGTGTAGACGAACAGGGCGAGGCCGAGCGCGACCGTGAACTCGGGCAGCGCGAGGGCCGGGTCGAGCGCGCCGACGCCGAGGCCGGCGAACAGGACGGCCGCCACGCCCAGCCGCGTCCCCAGCACGCGGACCCGCCCGAGCACGTAGCCGATCGCCGCCACGACGACGAGGAGCAGGAGCGGGCTCTCCGTGAGCAGGTCGAGCATGGCGGAGCCGGGGGACCGATCCCGCACGGCGCTCGCCGCGGGCCGGTTCCGCCGCGGGCCGTCGGCGGGGGCGGCCCGCGCGCCGGGAGCGCTTTTTTGTGGGCCGCCGGCCGGCCCGCCGGTCTACCGAGGCGGGCGGTACTCGAGCTGGAAGCGCGCGTCGAACTGGCCCTCCGCGTGGCGGCCGCAGCAGGTCGCGCACGCCGTCCGCCGTGAGGGGCGCCGCGCGCGGCGGTGGACCTCCCCGCAGCCCGGGCACGTCGCCGTGACGCCGGCCGTCCCGCCATAGGCGCCGGCCGTCTCCCCGCCGGGCCAGATCACGCGGCCCGTCCGCCGGTGGACGACGCGGACGTAGGCGGGCCGGCCGGCCCGCGCGCACGCCGAGCAGCGCCGGGGGTGGACCGGCTGGCGGTACAGGTCGTGGCGGGCCTCGCAGGACGGGCACGCGGCGAGGTACGGCGCCGACGGGTCGGCGGGGAGCGTGCCCGTGTGGCACCGCTCGGGCCGGGCCCCGCAGGCGACCGCGAGCGCCTTCCACGCGTCGTCGTGCGAC
>CAXRFJ010000279.1:0-3978 GCA_964229475.1 Rubrivirga sp. | reverse complement strand
GCCTCGGCGAACGCGGCGGCCAGCGCCGGGCGGGCGGCCTGGCGCGCGCCCGAGAGCGCGGCCGAGGCCGGGATCGTCAGCGTGCGCGGGTCGCCGCTCACGAGCGGGCCCTTCGCCCGGATCCGGAACGCCTCCCACGGCGCGACCGGCCCGGTCGGGGTGACCCACGCCTTCGCGCTCTCGTCGAACACCTCGACGCCGAACCCGGGGGCCACGTTGTCGCCGCCGGGCCAGCCGAAGATCCCCGAGAGGTCGAGGTCGGTCCCGAACGGGTTGGCGAGGTAGTTGAACCGGGACCCGCCCGTCTGGAGCGTGACCGTGACGTCGGCCGTGTTGGCCGGGAGGTCCGTCGAGAGCGTGAACGGGAGCGTCACCGAGCGGGAGATGTCGGGGTTGCCGACGTTCCGGTCGTACATGAACCACCGGAACGCCCGGCCCGGCTGGAGCACCTCGCCCGTCCCGGCCGACGGGGTCCACGAGGCGGCGACGGCGTCGTAGCTCGTGTAGAGGTTCGGCGGGTTCGCGGCCGGGTAGTAGCCCGGAGCGCCGCGGACGAGGTTCTGGGCGGCGAGGTCGTCGACGGTCACGCCGGGCGACGGCGTGCCGAGGTAGCGGAACCCGCGGGCGCCGTCGACCACGATCGAGATCGTCCCGTCGTCCTCGCTGACGGTCAGCGTCACGGGGACGGTGACCGTCGGCGTCGACGGGTCGTTCGAGGAGATGACGAGCGAGGCCGTGTAGGTCCCGACGGCCAGCTCCGTCGCGTCGAGGTCGACGTCGAAGCCGCCGCTGGCGCCGGGGGCGACCGAGCCGCTCGTGGGCGCGGCCGTGATCCAGACCGTCGGGACGGTAAAGCGGACGGCCTTGTTCGAGGCGACGTAGGCCGCGTTCGCCGCGACCGTGAGCCCGATCGTGGCGTCGGCGTTCTCGATCCCGACCGAGTTGCCGTCGAGCGCGCCCGTCATCGTCCCGTACTGGAACTCGATGGTCCCGTCCTCCGAGAGGAGGATCTGGAAGGTGAGCGACGAGGCCGGGGAGTCGTACTGCGGCACGCCGTCCCACTGGACCACGAACCGGCCGTCGCCGAGCGTGCCCGTGTAGACGGCGCCGCCGGCGCTCTGGTCGAGGTCGTCCCAGAACGGGGCGACGACGTCGTCGATGTCCGTCGGGCCGCTGGCGCCGGGGAAGCCTGACGGGTTCGTGTACGAGTTGCCGACCGTCGAGGAGAAGGTGGCGAACCCGTTCGAGTAGACCCGGATGGACGCCTTGTCGACGCCGTAGAACGGGAACGTGAAGGGGAGCGCGACGTCGGCGTAGCCCTCGTCGCCGCCGGCGAAGCCGCCGGACGGCGTGAAGGTCACGGCCGAGCCGGTGCCCGAGATGTCCTGGAAGGCGACGGCCGGGCCGCCGGCCTCGTCGGAGTCGGCCCAGACGTAGCCGTAGGCGTCGGGGCCGCCCGTGGCAAAGGCCCGCGCCCCGGTCCCGTCGGCCTCGGCCGAGCCCTTCGGGAGCGCGCGTGCCGGGGCCCGCTCGCCCGAGAGGCGCGCGAGGTCGGTCACGACGCTGACGGACCACGCGAGGTCCTGCGCGCCGGCCGAGGCCGTGTTCGAGATCGTGACGGGCGCCGTCGTGGTGGTGCCCGGCAGGAGCGTCTCGTCGATCGCGGCCGGGTCGACGGCGATGGCCGGCGGGTCGAGGCCCGTGATCGTGAACGGCTCGGGGTTCACGTTGAAGAACACGTTCCCGACGGCGCGGACGAGGAGGCGCGCCTCGGTGGTCTCGACGGCCGGGAAGGTCACGACCTCGGACCCGTCGTTGGCCGTGCCCGAGGCGAGCGGGGTGAACGTGTCGCCGCCGTCGGTCGAGATCAGGATGTCGACGGTCGGCGTGTTGACGGCGCCGCCGGCGGTGCCCGCCACGTTCCACGTCACGGTGTTCGGGCCGGGGCTGAAGCTCTGGCCGGGCGTCGTGGCGAACGTGACGACGAACGGCCCGGCCGTCCCGTCGGTGTTGATGGTGATCGCGGCGTCGTCGATGGCGCCGGCGCCGGGCGCGTTGTCGCGGGCCGTCAGGCGGAACACGAGCGAGCGCGTGCCCTGCGGGTAGGCCTCGCCGATGACCGGCGGGAGCCCGGCGAGGAGCCGGTCGAACTGCGGGAAGGTCCGCGTCGGCTCCGAGGTCGGGTTGAACGAGCGGAAGTAGGGCGGCGTGGCGCTGCCCGGGGCCCCGGCGGGGCCGAGGTTGTAGCCCTCCCACGTGTACGTCAGCGCGCCCGGCGTGTCGTCGGTGGCGCTGCCCGTGAGCGTGAACGGCGTGCCGACCGGGATCGTGACGCCGCCCGTCGCCGAGACGACCGGGATCGGGTTGCCGGTCGGGGTCGTGGTGCCGCACGTCGAGCCGCCGCCGGAGGTGACGAACGTCGTCATCTCGTCGAGCGAGGCCACGTGGAAGTACGGGTCGCTGTTGGGCTGGAGGTTCTGGGCGCCGCAGATGCCGGCGTAGGCCATGATGGTCGCGCCGGAGCCCGGCTCGTAGGCCGTCGAGCCGTTCCGGTTGCCGCCGGAGCACGAGCCCGCGTTCCCGTTGAACGTGTGGTTGCCGCCGAACTGGTGGCCCATCTCGTGCGCCACGTAGTCGATGTCGAACGCGTCGCCGACGGGGGCCCCGCCGCCCGTCACGCCGCGGGCCTTGTTGGTCGTGCTGCAGACCGAGCCGAGGAAGGCCACGCCGCCGCCGCCCGTCGAGAACACGTGGCCGATGTCGTAGTTGGCCGTGCCGATGACGAGGTCGAGGTTGGCCTGGTTCTGGCCGAGCATCGTGCTCCCGCTGTTGTTCGAGTACGGGTCGGTCGCCCCGTTCGTGTACACGACGGCGTCGTTGTTGGCGACGAGCTGGAACGTCACGGCGATGTCGCGCTCGTAGACGCCGGCCACGCGGTTCATCGTGGTCACGATGGCAGCCAGGCCGTCGGCGACGGTCCCGCCGTGGAACTGGGTGTACTCGCCGGTGGCCGCGACCGCCAGCCGGTACGTCCGGAGGAGGTCGCCGTGCGTGGCCCGCGCCCCGGCCGTGGCGGCCGGCGCCCCGCTCCGCTCGACGACGTCGTCGACGCGCCCGCGGAGCCGCGGGTCGACGACGAGGTCCTGGGCGCGGTACACCATGTAGGTGCTGCTGCCGTCGCGGAGGTACGGGTCGACGTAGACGGCGCCGCCCGTCGTGAACAGCATCCCGGCGAAGCCCTTCGGCGTCAGGCTCAGCCGCCCGTGGACGCCGCCCGGCCCCTGGGCCAGGTACGTCCGGATCCCGGGGTAGCGCGCCTGGAGGGCCGGCGCCAGGATCGACGCCTCGGCCACGCGGACCTCGACGAACCCGCCCTCGGGCAGCGGGATCGGGATCGCGACGCCGCGCCGGACGTCGGCCGGGGCCGCGGCGACGGGGCTCGACGCGAGCCGGTCGGCCATCGCGTCGCGGTCGAGGTGGACCGTGCGGAAAGACTGCGGGAGGGTCGGCGCGTCGGAGCGGCCGAGCGACGACGGCGAGGCGTCGGTCCAGAGGGACTGGCCCCGGGCCGGGCCGGCCGCCAGCACGGCGGCTCCGACCACGAGGAGGGTAAGCAGGCGCATCAGGGAGGGGGAGGAAGGCGGCTCGCACGATACCCCGAAACCGTCCCCGACGCGTGGTCTTGAGGGGCCATCTTCCGTGCCCGCCGGCGCCCCCAAAACGCCGTCCGCCCCGCCGGCGACGCGCGTCACCGGCGGGGCGGACGAGGAGCGCCCGGGGCGGGGCCCCGGGGAAGCGAGCGCTAGCGGACGACGGCGGCCTGCCGCGTCACGACCCGGCCGCCGGCCTCGAGCCGGACGAGGTACACCCCGGCCGCGAGACGGCCCGCCTCGAGCACGGCCTCGTGCCGGCCGGCCTCGACGGCCCCGTCGACGAGCACGGCGACCTCGCGGCCCCGGACGTCGACGACCGACACCC
>CAXRFJ010000278.1:0-4072 GCA_964229475.1 Rubrivirga sp. | reverse complement strand
CGCGACGTCGAACGCCGCCGCGAGGCGGGCGCCGTCGGCCGAGCGGCCGGCCACCGTGAACGGCAGGCGGGCGATCCCATGCTCCCGGTCGACGGCGGCCAGCGCCTCGGCGGCCTCACGGGCCGACGCGACGGGCGGGGCGGCCGGGTACGGGATCGTCAGCGTGCGCGGGTCGCCGCTCACGAGCGGGCCCTTCGCCCGGATCCGGAACGCCTCCCACGGCTGGATCGAGCCCGACGCCGGGACCCAGGCCGCGGCGATCTCGTCGAACACCTCGACGCCGAACCCGGGGGCGACGTTGTTGCCGCCGGGCCAGCCGAACACGCCGGTCACGTCGAGGGGCTCCCCGAACGGGTTGGCGAGGTAGTTGAACCGGGACCCGCCCGTCTGGAGCGTGACCGTGACGTCGGCCGTGTTGGCCGGGAGCGAGGTCGAGAGCGTGAACGGGAGCTCGACCGACCGGGAGATGTCGGGGTTGCCGACGTTCCGGTCGTACATCCGCCAGCGGAAGGCCTGGCCCGGCTGGAGCACCTCGCCGGTGCCCGTCGAGACCACCCAGTCCGCCGAGACGGCGTCGTACGAGGTCCAGAGGTTCGGCGGGTTCGCGGCCGGGTAGTACCCGGGCACGCCGCGGACGAGGTTCTGGTCGGCGAGGTCGTCGACGGTCACGCCGTTGGCCGGGGCGCCGAGGTAGCGCATGCCGCGGGCGCCGTCGACCACGATCGAGATCGTCCCGTCGTCGGCCACCGTGAGGGTGATCGGCACGACGGTGACGAGCGCGTCGGGGTCGTTCGTCTCGATCGTGAGGTCGGCCGTGTAGATGCCGCTCGGCAGCTCCGTGGCGTCGACCGAGACCGTGACGTCGTCGGAGGCCCCCTCGTCGACCGTCCCGGAGGTCGGGGCGACCGAGGCCCAGATGACCGGGCTGTAGAAGAGGACGGCCTTGTTCGAGGCGACGTACGCCTCGTTGACGGCGACCTCGAGGCCGATCGACGCGTCGGCGTTCTCGAGGCCGGTCGAGGCGCTCGTGAGCGTCCCCGTCATCGTCTCGTACTGGAACTCGATGGTCCCGTCGGCCGAGAGGATGATCTGGAACGTCATGGCCGAGCCGGCCGAGTTGAACCGCGGGACCTCATCCCACTGGATGACGAACCGGCCGTCGCCGAGCGTGCCCGTGTAGACGGTGCCGCCGGCGCTCTGGTCGAGGTCGTCCCAGAACGGGGCGATCACGTCGTTGTAGTTCGTCGGCGAGCTCGAGCCCGGGAACGAGCTCGGGTTCGTGTACATGTTGCCGACGGCCGACGAGAACGTGGCGAACCCGTTCGACATCACGCGGATGGACGACTTGTCGACGCCGTAGAACGGGAACGTGAAGGGCAGCGCGACGTCGGCGTAGCCCTCGTCGCCCGCGGCGAACGTGCCGGTCGGGCTGAAGGTCACGGCCGAGCCGGTCCCCGAGATGTCCTCGAAGGAGACGGCCGGGCCGCCCGGCTCGTCGGAGTCGATCCAGGCGTACCCGAACGCGTCCGGGCCGCCGGCGCCGAAGCTGGACTCCTCGGGCTGGTCCTGGCGCGTGATCTGCGCGGTGTACTGGACGTCGCCGTCGCCCGGCGAGCCCGTGTTCGAGATCGTGACGTCGGAACTGGACGTGCCGCCCGGCGTGAGGTTGAAGGCGAGCGAGGTCGGCGAGATCTCGACGGCGCCGGCGACGATCGGCGTGTCGAACGCCTCCGTGCCGTCGGTCGTGGAGCCCGACGAGCCCTGGTCGGCGGAGTAGCCGAGGCCGCGGCGGGCGAAGGCCGCCCAGATCTCGTCGTAGTGGAGCCCGCGGCCCGGGACGTCCGGGTAGAGCGCCTCGTCCGCGGCGAGGATGGCGTCGCGGCCGTCGACGAAGCCCGGCGAGCACGGCTGGAGCTTCATCCCCTCCATCACGAGGGCGAGCGCGATCTGGTTGCCCGCGCCGCCGGTGGCGTCGTAGACGTCGGCGTCGTAGCCGTAGGCGTCGATGAGCTCCCAGGTCATCTCCCAGAGCGCCGTCGCCCACACGAAGCCGACGCCGTGCGGGATCGCGAGCCCGCCGATGTCGCCGTAGGTGAAGCTGTTCTCGCCGAAGTCGGTCGAGTACGGGGCCGGCCGGATGCCGTCGCCCGTGGTCGGCTCGTTGAGCGCGTACGTGCCGCTGCCGCGGCGCATCGGGCCCGTGTCGCCGACCTGCTGGGTCAGCATGAGGCCGAGGTAGTCGCTCCAGCCCTCGCCCATCTGCTCCGAGTTGTTGAGGCAGGAGACGTTGGCCGGGCCGCCGGTGAGGCGGTTCGAGACGCCGTGGCCGTACTCGTGGATGATGATGCCGGCGTCGAGGTCGCCGTCGAGGCGCGGCGTGGCCGTCGTCCACTCGAACATCTGCATCCGCGGCGGGGAGCCGTCGGAGGGCGTCCCGAAGTTGGCGTTGTTCGACTTGCCGACGTCGGCGCCGTCCTGGGCCTCCGCCCGGACGTAGTCGCCGCCGAGGCCGCCGTTGCCGTAGTTGTTCTCCTGGAAGTTGCCCGAGGCCTCGGCGAACCCGTAGAAGTACAGGACGTCGTGGATGATGTTGTTCCAGTAGAAGAGGTTGGCGGTCGCCGCCGGCGTGTACGACGAGGGCGCCAGCGTGAGGTCGAGCGGGAAGGCACAGTCGAGGCCCGCGCCGCAGTCCGGCGAGTCGGCCGCGATGCCGACGTTGTCGTCGAGGCGGTCCTGGTAGGCGCGGACGTTGTTGCCCCACGTGATCGTGTACTCGGCGCCGGCGGCGCCGTTGGTGTCGTGCCAGCCGAACGGCGAGGCCGTCCCGTTGGCGGGCTCGTCGATCGTCACGCGGCCGTCGGTCGGCGGGACCGTCGGCGAGTGGATCGGGCTCTCGTACGGGATCGGGTAGACGAGGTAGCTCGAGCCGTCGGCCGGCGTCGCCGAGGCGGCGAGGTCCGGGCTCGGGACGGCCGCGACGAACGGGGCCATCGAGGTCGGGGCGGCGGCGGCCTCCGACGGGTGGGCGTGCGAGCCCGGCTTGCCCCACGACTCGCTCACGACGAGGTCATGGCGCGAGAGCTCGGCGCCCGTCGAGGCGTCGATCCGGACCACCCACAGGTGGTTGGCGTCCTTCGTCGGGACCTGGGCCTCCCAGGCGAGGGCCACCGAGCGGCCCGTCGGGACGTAGGTCAGCTGGGCCGTGACGTCGTAGCCGGCCACCTGGCCGAACGACGTGCGGCGCGTCGGGCCCGGCTCGGTCTCGACCGCCGCGCGGGGCGTCCCGGTCGCGCCGACGAGGGCCGCGGCGGCCTCGACGGCCTGCGACGCCGACAGCGTGGCGACGCTCCGGGCCGAGGACGCGTGGAGGTCCGGGACGAGCGAGCCGGCCGCGTGGACCACCTCGCCCCGGCCGTCGACCGCCACGGTCGCGACGCCGCCCGCCACCGGGATGCCGTCGCGGCGCTGCTGGACGTAGACGTAGTTGATGCCGCTCAGCGCGCTCCGGTGACCGGAGGCGACGACGAGGTCGCTCACGTCCCCGCTCGACAGCGCCATCGCGGGCGCCTCCGAGCGGAGGTAGTCGAGCGCCGCGCGTTCGGCGGTTGGCGACAGGGAGGAGGACTGGGCAGACGCGGAGGTCGCCAGTCCCAGCGCGAGGGCGCTGACAAGTAGGAGTCGGGACATGGGTTGGGGATGGATGGAACCCAGGGGGTCGGAAACGGACGGCTCCGGCCGGCCCGCGGCGACGCCCGCGGCCGGCCGGAGGGGCCACTGCATCGCGAATATATCGGGGTTGAACAATCCGCGAAGCCGAACCGACCACATTTTCCGACTTCACAGACCGGCCCGACGCAGCGCGGTCGAGGAAACCGCTTCCGAGAGGCCCGAGTCCGCCCCGGCCTCCCACCCCCGGCGCCCGGTCCGGACCGGAGAGGGCGAAACCGGGCTGGAAATGGAACACTAACGGCCGAGTGGTCAACGGTCGTAGCGGGCCGCCCACCCGCCGGTCATTGCTCCCAACACGGTTTCGACGTGCCTCCCCCAACATGACGACGCCCCCGACGGCCGG